>JBHLNW010000008.1:0-71799 GCA_048941185.1 Promethearchaeota archaeon | reverse complement strand
ATTAAAAACAAAGCTCCTTACTATATGGGATCCCGAATGGGAAGACCAGAAAAATCAGAAAGGAAAAGTATGAAAGGGATTCATGCATTATTTCCTTTGAGTGATGCAGTTGGGAGTTCAAGATTATTTGAAAAAGCTATGGGATTTAGTGCTCGAAAGAGTAACAATTTTGATGTAAGCTCTAAAAAAAAGAGATCTTTCGATTTTGGAGATAAAAATAATACTGTAGAAACGGGTAAGGTTAAAATTGAGGTATGCAGGAAAAAATGCACAAACTGTGGAAAAGCAAGCATTTTTAACATTTGCCAAAGCTGTGGATCTCATACTGAATTACAGAAAATATGTCCAAGATGTAAGATCCTTTATCCTACTTTCGAAGAAAAATGCTCAAGATGCAATGAATTCTTGAAAACTTCATATGAAGCAAAGTTTAATATAAAAAAGTATGTCAACTCTGTTTTGAAATCACTTAATATGTCGTTCCCTCCAAAATTTAAAGGTATAATTGGTTTAACCAATGAATATAAAGTCCCGGAACCTATAGAGAAAGGAATTCTTAGAGCAAAAAATGATGTTTTAGTTTATAAAACCGCAGAGATAAGATATGATGCTACAGATATACCTTTAACTCATTTTAAACCAATAGAAATTAACACCTCTATCGAAAGATTAAGAGCAATGGGATATAAAATTGATTTTAGCGGAGAACCTCTCAATGATGATAATCAGATTTTAGAATTGAAAGTTCAAGATATTATCCTTTCTGATGATTGTGGTGAATACTTTATTAAAGTTGCTAATTTCCTAGATGACGAATTAGAGTTATTTTATAAAGAAGATCGTTTTTATAACGTATCAAAAAGAGAAGATCTAATAGGGCATCTAGCTGTAGGATTAGCCCCTCATACTAGTGCAGGAATAATAGGTAGAATAATTGGATTTACACCTGCGAGGGCGATATATGCACATCCTTATTGGCATGCAGCAAAAAGGCGAAATTGTGATGGGGACGAAGATGGAGTCATGCTACTATTAGATCCTTTACTAAATTTTTCGAGACATTATCTTCCAAGTAAAATTGGTGGAAGAATGGATGCAACTTTAGTAATAGGCACAAAAATAGATCCTAATGAAATTGATGTTGAATCTCACAATTTAGATACTTTAAATCGATATCCGTTAGAGTTTTATGAGGCAACAGAACGATATTATGCGCCCTCTGAGATAGAATCATTAATGAATCTCGTTAAAAGTCGTTTAGGAACATCTAATCAATATGAAAATATAGGTTTCAATATACCAACAAACAATGTTAATGAAGGTCCAACAATAACGGCTTATAAATTATATGAAGCAATGGATGAGAAGATTGATGCTCAACTTCACTTGGCAAAACTTATTAAATCAGTAGAAGCAAAAAAAGTAGCGGAAAAGATTTTAACGACCCATTTTAACCCTGATATTTTAGGAAATTTAAGAAAATTTGCAATACAAGGTTTTCGATGTGTCAAGTGTAATGAAAAATTTAGACGCCCGCCTTTAATAAATAGTGGAAAATGTCCTAAATGTGGAAATAAAATTATTCTGACGGTAAATCGAGGGGGTATTGAAAAATATATACCTCGCGCTTTAAAATTATGTACAGATTTTAATTTAGATAACTACACAAAACAAAGAATGGAGTTAATTGAGGAATATGTAGAAAGCCTGACAAATAATCCAAAAGTTAAACAGCATAAGTTATCTGACTTTTTTTGACTCCCTCTATCCTCAAATCGATACTTCTTAAAGCTTGATGACAAATGTTTATACAACCGTTCAAAGTTTCTAAAGAACATCTATCTGGAGAATCTTTTATAGAATGAATATATTTTGAATCCTTACTTGAATGAAAATAAACTACTTGAAATTTGCTATTTACTTTTTTAGAATATTTTATAAAGGGTTTATAATCACTTTTTGGTTTAAGAAGCCTGTTATACGTTCTTAATGGAATATTCAATTGATTTGCTGTTGCTCTGAATATTTCATTTAAATCCTTATTCATTCTTTTTCTAAGAACCCCAGATTTATTTAAAAGACCTATATAAGAGCCAACCATATCGATATTAATATTAAATGACTTCTTTAAATCGTATTTCTCTTTAAGACTTCTAAAGTGAGCTTTACAAAACTTTTTTGAACCTTTCATTCCCCATTCTTCTGCACCAGGCCATAAAATCAACACATCCGTATTCTCAAGTGGATGTTTTTTAAAAAGTTTTGCCAATTCAATTGAAATTGCAACTCCACTTGCATTATCTATTGATCCTGTTGATGGACGTTCTCTAAATACTACGTATAAGATGGGTATTGAAATAAAAACTCCCGCAACTGACGAAAAAGCTATAAAAACTACTAGAAATTCAGTAACAAGGATAATTCGGAGAAAATCAAGAAGAAATATTGAAGCAAAAACCACAAAAACCGCTCCATAAAAAAATACTACTAATCTATAAATAAAAAAGATAATAACCTGTACTCTATATGGAATATTTGCTGATATATTATCATAATGAGCAGTTATAATTACTAATGGTCTTTTTGGTGCTCTTTCTTTAGCTTTAATTAATGTAAAGATGTTTTTGGATTCTTCATTCCTTATGAAACTAACTTCGCGGAAGGTTCTGAACGAATTTTTTATAACGAAGTAGGTGACAACAATTAAAAGCATACGGAAAAGTATTAAATTAATTAAGATAAGTAGGTAACTTGTCCTCATAAGTATCTTAAGTGGACCTGTCCAATTAAAATGCTCAACCTCCGAACTAATATTATTTTCTATTAGTTCTTTTTCTATATAACTTAATGCTTCAGTTTCTCCCGTAGATGAAGCTGTTCGATTAAATGCTAAAGAATGTATATGTTCCATAGCTTTTGAGTCATTATATAATTGTAAACCTGAAATGGCAATCACTCATAAAATTTGTTATTTATTAATTTAATTTATTAATTAAGAAAATTAAAACAAATATAAATTCTCATCTTATAGAAAACGAATTTATCAAAATATTGAGTTAAATCGCACTAATAGGAAAAATTAAAGATTTAGTATGTTTTTTGCTCTTGAGTGAAATTTGTGACTTGAAATTAGCTTTTTTAGTTTTTTTTTCAATTTAAATTTATTATTAGTCATTTGAAACATTATGTGCAGGAGGTGGGATTCGAACCCACGAATTTAGTTCTAGGAAGTATCTCCTTCGAAGACCTATGTCACTAGAGCCTCAGTTACACCATAAACGTATTATTACGTATTATCCTAGCGCCGTAGACCAAGCTTAGCCACAAACGTAAAATTACGTCCTATTTTGGCAACTCCTGCTTTATGAAATAATCTATTTTCTTATAATCTAGAATTGATAAAATAAGATAATGATTTTAATTTTTAATATTTTTTTGCCTTTATTTTATAAAATCTAAACATTAAATTCCTATTCTATGATATGTTTTTGTTTTCTATAAATTTTTATAACAAACCTCTTATATACAATAATATATTTTAGTTATTTTGTAATATATGTACTAACTTTAGAAAAAGGTTGTGAGTCGATGTCGGTCGATCGAAAAAAACTTGAAGCTCTACTTAAATGGTACAAGCAAGAAATTGGAGAAAACCTTATTGCAACTCTTATTGTAAATAGAGAAGGTTTAGTAATGGCTGCATTGAAAGGATCCGAGGATGCAGAAGTAGAAGAAGATGTAATTGGAGGAGTTAGTGCATTAGTAGAACCTGTTTTGACTAGAATCACAAAAGAATTTAGTTCTGGATCCTTTGGAACAGGAACTTTTGATACGGAGGAACAAAGATTCATTTTTTGTGAAGCTGGCTCTGAGGCAATTTTTGTGACTGTATTAAGTTCAGTTGCTCTGGTAGATCCTGTTTTTCCTTATGCCTATCTAGCTGCTGAGAAAATAGCAAGAATATTTGATGGAAGAACTGTAAGCCCTGTTATTCCTAAATTAATATCTGAAAGAGAATCTCAAAATATCCAAAGAAAAGTTGATACATTACAAAAAATTAAGATACAATCTGGAGAATATGCATTTAAGCTAATCCTTGGTGGTGAAGGTGGAGTAGGAAAAACAAGTATGGTTCATCGATTTGTTGAAGATTCATTTCAGGCAGACTATAAATCAACAATAGGTACATCCATAATGAAAAAAGAATGTGAATTTAAAGGATTAGAATCAAAAGTTCGTTTTGTTATATGGGATTTAGCCGGACAAGCACAGTTTAAACGAGTAAGGCAAACATATGTTGCAAATGCTGAAGCAGGTATTTTAGTATATGATGTTACTCGTAAAGACACACTTGAGATTTTAGAAAATTGGCTAAATGAGATCAAAAGTGTTTCACCTACAATATCAATGATTCTCGTTGGAAATAAGATAGACCTTGAAAATGATCGTGTTATATCGACAGAACAAGGTGAAGAACTAGCAAAAAAATTAAATCTTTCATTTATTGAAACATCAGCTAAAACGGGAGAAAATATAAATGATGCATTTAAAATGCTTGCGTTACAAATTATTAAACGATATGTATTTACAGAAGAATTATGAATAAAGCCTCTGGGGGGATTTGAACCCCCGACCTACGGATTACGAATCCTTAGCATTTATTTCAATAGTAAACAAAATGTTGCTCAACCGCTAAGCTACAGAGGCAAACAAATTTTAAAAATACACGTTTATTCAAAAATCATAGTCGTAAAGAAATTTTAAATTTTATTTTATGAATAATAATATTTATGTTGGAAATTTGGGAGAAATTAGGTTAATTAACCTAATTGAAGAATTAATCTTAAAAAAGACTGGTAAAACACTAGTTAGGGATGACTCTTTTTTTTTTAATTTTAAAAAAAAGAATTCAGACAGTAAAATAGTCCTTAATTCAGATATGTTAGTATCTACGACCGATGTACCAGCTTCAATGAATTCTTATCAGATCGGTAGGAAATCTGTAATAATGAATGCGAGTGATTTAATCGTTAAAGGGGTTAAACCATGCGGTATTATTATATCTTTTGGTTTACCAAAGGAGCTTGAAAAGGAGGTTTTTATAGATTTAGTAAATGGAATTATAGATTGCTGCATACAATTTAATCTAGAATATATTGGAGGAGATATTAATGAAACAAAGGAATTGATTATAAGTCCTACTGTTTTTGGTTTCAAAAAACCCTCAGAAATAATCTATAGAAGAGGAATAAAGGTAGGGGACATTCTAGTTTCTAATAATAAGTTTGGGTTAACTGGTGTTGGATTTAATATTCTCTTGAAAAAGAAAGGAGATCTCAATAATTTTCCTAAATATAAAAGATCAATAATGAGTGTTTTGGAACCTGTAATTTCAGGAATAGAGGCTTTTATTTTAGCAGAAAAAAATTTAGCCAGTGGTAGTATAGATTCTTCTGATGGACTCTACAAAAGTTTAAAAGATCTAATGAGTTCAAATCCAAATCTAGGTTTTGAAATCGAATTTAATGATAATTTAATTGATAAAGAAGCTATTATTTATTCAAATGAGTTTAAAATTTCTTTAGAAGAATTAGTTTTGAATGGAGGAGAAGAATTTATTCATTTATTTACAATTAATCCTAATGATTTTAATAAGGTCCAAAAAGAGATTCAATCTAAGGGAGGATATATTTTTAAAATAGGAAAAGTAATTTCTGAGGAATATATATCTATTTATAAAGAGGGTGGAAAAAAAGAAATAAAGAATTATGGATTTGAACATTTCGTTAAAAGGGTTTAAATCATGATACTTTTAAATAGATAAATTTATATTTAGGGGAAAGAAACAGATTTAAATAAAATTTTTATATTATTGTAGATTTATACTCATACAATTCACGCTAAAACTTTGAAAAATTTCTTGATGGGCTATTGGCGCAGGCAGGTAGCGCAGCAGGCTTTTAACCTGACATTTATGGGAGGATCTCCCTTAAAAAGGAAGGTCAGGGGTTCAATTCCCCTATAGCCCGCCATTTTTCAGTTTTTTACCATTAATTTAGATTGAAGCCTAATGTTTAAGAAAGATTTATGAGATTATAAAGTTTATATTAATTAAAAATACCCTTCATGACAATTTTATATGGAAAACAAAGAATTTAAACTACCCTCCGATGAGCCTGAACAATTATTAGTGAAATCCCAGGATAATTCTAACCCAAATTATGGATGCGAGCCTTATAAGAGAACCATTAAATCTCTTCTGCAAAATGGAGTAATAAATTTAGATAAACCCAGTGGACCAACTAGTCATGAAGTTGTTTCATGGGTTCGTAAAATTTTAAATATCTCGAATGCAGGGCATGGAGGAACACTCGATCCTAAAGTTACTGGAATATTGCCATGTGCTTTAGGAAATGCAACTCGAGTATTATCAGCATTGTTAAGTGCAGGTAAAGAATATATTGGGGTAATGTATTTACACACTGAAGAAAAATTACAAAGAATAGAAAAAATTTTCAATTTATTCACTGGAAAGATCTATCAAAGACCGCCATTAAAGTCATCAGTAGTGAGAAAACTAAGGATTAGAGAGATATATTATAGCGAATTAATTGAAGTTCAGAATAATTATGTTTTATTTAGAATTGGTTGTGAGGCAGGCACATATATAAGAAAATTTTGCTTTGATATAGGTGAAGCTCTTTGCTCGGGCGCTCATATGCTCGAGCTTAGAAGAACCAGAGTTGGTAACTTCAAAGAAAGTGACAATTTGATAACTTTACATAACTTAAAAGACGCTTATACAATTTATCAATTGGAAGGTAATGATTATTATTTGAAAAAATTAATATATCCCATGGAAAAGATGGTATCTCACATGTCAAAAATTTATGTTAGAGACACTGCTGTGGATGCTTTATGTCATGGAGCAGATTTAGCATCTGCAGGTATTTGTTATATTGATGCCAGGATAAAAAAAAATACGTTAATTGCATATATGACTTTAAAAAAAGAATTAATAGGATTTGGTACAACCTTAAAGGATGCTTTACAAATTTATAAAGCAAAATCGGGAATTCTTGCAAAAACTAATAAAATTTTTATGGAGAGGGGTACTTATCCAAGGTGGAAGGAAAAAAAGTAAATTATGTTAATTATCTTAATTATATATCATGGAAGATAAGAAAAATCATTATTACAGCAGATTTCCTGATGTTAATGTAAAAATCCATACAATATCTGAAAGTTTAAGAAGGCATCTCTATATTTTTAAGACTATTTCCGGAGTTTTTTCATTTAATAAAATTGATCTTGGAACTAAAGTTTTAATAAATCATATGTATATTCCAAAAGAGTCTTCTTATTTGTTAGATTTAGGATGTGGTTATGGAGCAATAGGCATTGTTTTAGGTTATGAATCACCTCAAAGTTCAATTTATCTAATAGATATTAATAAACGAGCAATTTGGTGTAGTAAAGAAAATATTAAGTTGAATCTTCCAGATCAAACAAAAAATGTTATTGCGTTATGTGGAAATTATTTTGAACCTATTAAAAATAAAAATATAAAATTTGATGGAATATATATGAATCCACCTTTACGTCAAGGAAGGAAAGATTTTCTGAATCTGCTACATGATATTCATAATTATTTAAAGAAAGATGGGTCATTTCAGTTTGTAATTAGAAAAAAAATGGGGGCACAATATATTTTAAATTATTTTGAGGAAACTTATCTAGATAAAAAAATTGAGATTTTATGTAAACGAAGTGGGTATTGGGTTTTTAGATGTTTTCATTAGTGATAATTTAATAAAAGCTCATTGGTTTTGATAAAATAAAAGAAAAAATGGAAAAATTTTTTAGATTGGGATCATTTGAATATTTATAATTTGTAAAAAGTGAGGATTTTTCCTTGACTAAAAAGAAACAGATTGATGTTTTACTCCATAAATTCGTTCCCAAACATGTTCTCTTAACTAAAGAAGAATCGCAAAATCTTTTGGAAGAATTTCGCATTGATGTAAATGACTTACCTCAAATATTTGAAAAAGATCCAGTTGCGATTGCTATCGGAGCAAAAGAAGGGGATATAATACAAATAATTAGAGATTCTGAAACAACTGTTAAATCAGTAGATTATTATCGATTTGTAAAAAAGGAAAAAGCTTAATATTATTTTTTTATGAAAAATAAAATTTGATAGGGTTTATTGTATTTTGAGTTCTGAAAAATTATCAAATGAAGATAAATGGGTTATTTTAAAGAGTTTATTTGATGAAAAGGGATTAGTCCGTCAACATTTAGATTCTTATAATAGTTTCATTGAAAATGAAATGCAAACGATTGTTGATGAATCTGGGGAAGTAATTCCAGATATACCTGGTTTTAAAATAAAATTTGGAAAAATTAAAGTAGGAGTGCCTAAAGTAAGAGAGGCTGATGGCGCTACTATGGAAATCACTCCAATAGAAGCACGAATTAGAGAACTTAGTTATGCTGCGGACATAACTTTAGAAATGACTCCAATAACGATTGATGAGCGAACACAAAGAGAAGAAGCTGAGGAAACTCTTGATATTTACATAGGAAAAATTCCAATAATGCTTAAAAGTTGCCGATGCCCATTAGAAAGTCTTTCTGAGCAAGAATTAATTAATAGGGGGGAAGATCCATTAGATCCAGGAGGATACTTTATAATAAATGGAACTGAACGAGTTCTTGTTACTCAGGAGGATTTAGCACCTAATAGAATCCTTGCTGAAGAAGCTAGTAGAAGTTCTAGTGCTACTCATCAAGCAAAGGTTTTTTCCACGAGGAGTGGATTCCGAGCTCCTGTGACAATTGAAAGGAAAAAAGATGGGAATTTAAGGGTTTCATTTCCTTCAGTTCCAGGCAAGATTCCTCTGGCAATTCTTATGAGATCTTTAGGTTTACACTCAGATAGAGAAATTTTTGGAGCAATATCTGAAAATGATGAAATTCAAAAAGAATTAATTCCAGTTATAGATGTTGCTTCAGAAATTCAGGTTTTAAAGGATCCTGAAAAATCCCAGCAAAATGCACTTGATTATATAGGGAAAAGAGTCGCAATTGGGCAAACTAAAGATTATCGTATTAGGAGGGCACTCCAAGTTCTAGATAGATATCTTTTACCTCATATCGGAAACGCGGAGGAAGACAGAATTAAAAAAGCTTATTATTTAGGACAGATGGCACAAAAAGTAATGGAACTTGCTTTAGGATTGAGAGAGCCAGATGATAAAGATCATTATGCTAATAAAAGATTAAAATTAGCGGGAGAATTATTTACATCCTTATTTAGAGTGGCATTTTTAAATCTTGTTAAAGATATTAAATACCAGTTAGAAAGAACTGCTGTTAGAGGAAGAGCTCCGAATATCAAAACTGCCGTAAGGGCAGATGTAATAACTGAAAGAATTAGACATGCATTAGCTACAGGTAATTGGGTTGGCGGAAAAGCAGGAGTTAGTCAGCTTTTAAATAGAACTAATCATGTTGGAACTTTAAGCCATCTAAGAAGAGTAATATCTCCACTGAGTCGTAGTCAGCCCCATTTTGAGGCTAGAGATTTACATCCAACACAATGGGGTAAAATTTGTCCAGCGGAAACTCCTGAAGGCCCTAATTGTGGCCTAGTTAAGAATTTAGGATTAGCATCAATAATATCAGTAGGAACTGATGAAAGAATTATTGAAAACATTCTAATCGATTTAGGTGTTATTCCTATAAATGAAGTAAAGAACGTAAAAGGAGATAAGATAAAAGTTTTTCTAAACGGAAAATTAGTAGGTATACATCAACAACATAATCCTTTTATACGCCAACTAAGAGAAAAACGTAGGAAAGGCGAGATTGGTCAACACGTAAATATAGGATATTATCATGATTCAAAAGAAATTCAAATTAACTGTGATGCAGGAAGGGCTACTAGACCCTTATTTGTACTAAGGAATAAGAGTTTACTTGTTTCAAAAGATGATATTGAAAAACTAAGGCAAACTAAATTCAATTGGTCAGATTTAGTCCAAAAGGGTGTTATTGAATACTTAGATGCTGAAGAAGAAGAAAATGCTTACATAGCTATGTTTGAAGAGGATATAACTGCTGAACATACTCATTTAGAGATATCACCAGCCGCAATTTTAGGGATTTGTGCCTCTATTATTCCCTTTCCAGAACATAATCAATCTCCTAGAAATACTTATGAGGCAGGGATGGTAAAACAAGCTTTAGGGCTATTCGCTGCAAATATGCATTTAAGATTAGACACTCGAGGCCATACACTACATTATCCTCAACAACCCCTCGTAAAAACAAGCCCAATGGAGATTATTGGGATAAATAAAAGACCTGCAGGACAAAATTTTATCATTGGTATGATGAGTTTCGAAGGTTTTAACATTGAAGATGCAATAATCATAAATAAGGCATCAATAGAGAGAGGTTTGGCACGGAGTCATTTTTTTAGGACGTATGACGCTGAGGAAAGAAAGTATCCTGGTGGTGAAGTTGATAAGTTTGAAATACCAGAGAGAGGTGTAAGAGGATTCAAATCTGCTGAATCATATCGATTATTATCAGAAGTTGACGGAATTATTGAACCAGAGACGCAAGTTAACGGAGGAGATGTTCTTATAGGAAGAACATCTCCACCCCGGTTTATAAAATCCTATGAAGAATTTGAACTAATGCAACCAAATAGACGTGAGACTTCAAAAAATATGCGTCATAATGAACAAGGAATCGTTGATACCGTAATTATTTCAGAAACAGTTGATGGAAATAAATTGGTCAAAATAAAAGTCAGAGACTTAAGGATTCCAGAATTGGGAGATAAATTTTCTTCACGCCATGGTCAGAAGGGGGTGTTAGGATTAGTAGTTGATCAAGCAGATATGCCCTATACCGCCTCTGGAGTAATACCAGACATCATTGTAAATCCACATGCGATGCCTTCAAGAATGACATTAGGGCAACTTTTTGAAGGTATTAGCGGAAAAATTGCGTGTACCACGGGAAAATTGGGAGATGCAACTGCATTTGAATGGACTGATATTACTAAACTTCAAGAGCAATTAGTTGCAGCTGGATTTGAATTTAATGGAAGAGAAGTAATGTATAATGGAATCACTGGTGAAAAATATGAAGCAGGAATTTATTGTGCGCCTATTTATTATCAAAAATTATATCATCTTGTTGCAGATAAACTTCATGCTAGAGCAAGAGGTCCAGTACAAATTCTAACAAGACAACCTACAGAAGGACGTGCTCGTGAGGGTGGTTTAAGGTTTGGAGAAATGGAGAGAGATTGTTTAGTGGGACATGGGTCTGCCTTATTATTGAAAGAACGTCTTTTAGATGAGTCTGATCGAACTGTAATATTAGTCTGTGAAAAATGTGGACTTTTAGCAGTATATGATCGAAATAGAGATAAACGATATTGTCCAGTGTGTGGAGAAGGAACTATCATTTCTAAAGTTGTTTGTTCTTATGCTTTTAAATTATTACTTCAGGAAATGATGTCTCTTGGTTTAGCGCCAAGACTTAAGTTAAAAGAGAAGATTTAAATTTTCTTTTTTTTAATTAATTTTCCAAATATATACCTATTTTTATCATTTAAAAAAAAAAAGAATTTATTATTAGATGGATCATTATAACCCGAATCGAAGAAATTCATAAAGTCCTGGTATCATTGTATATAGGAGAAACAAGAAGAATAGTGTTAATAAAGAAATCCAAATAGAATTATCCCAAGCCACATCTATCAAGTACTTTGTTAACACAAAAATTATAAGAAATCCGATAATAGGGGTTAACCGAGGTAGATGATTTTGTCCACTAAAAGCTATATAGTCTCCAATTGTCCCTAGTACAGTGTCTATTGCTGCTAAAATGATTGGTATTATCAAAACACAAATGAAAGCCAGAAGAATTATCAAAAATTTTTTATCTGAAGCTTTAGTTTTTGACACAATAAGCAAAACAGCTATGAATATAATTAAAGCTACAATAATTGTTGCTAAGATAAGCCATAATACAAAAAATAAAGCTTCTAATTGAAATAACATTTTGAACGCCTAATTTTGTATCTAAATAATTGGAGAAATTTTGATTATTAGATGAAAACTTTTCTTCTTTTTTAAATATTCACAAAGCCAATTATATTTGTAAAAGTCTAAGATTTTACCTAAAAATTTTGCACTTAATGAAAAAATTGATATTTAAAAGAAGTACTAATAATTTTCTACTTTAGATTCCATAAGAGAGTAATAAGAAGTGAATGGCAAATGCTAAAAACAAAGCAGAAATTACAACACTTATGATAGAGAGCTTAATTGATAGTTCTCTCCCATATTTGGTATATATAACTAAAATTGTTAATGAAATTAATCCTATAATGAGAAAAATCCATGCTAAAACCCAAATTGTGAGAGAGGGAATATCAGCCATATTACATACAATAATTTTTTTGTAATCTGTATTTTTAGATATGTTTTATTTTTTTTTAATTTTATTAATCAATAAAATTAATAATTATAATCTTATGATATTTATTAAATAAAGTTAGAATTAAAATTAAAAAAATAAATTAAAAATTAAAATGCATTTTCTGAGAGAAATTATTGAAACTCCAATTCTAGAAGATCCAGCTAATAATTATAAAAATATTCATCGACACTTTTATAGATATTCACGAGGAGAATTCACTGGTCCTGCTTTAAAAATAAACCAAACAAAATCAAAATTGACGCTGAAAGGTAGCCATGAATATGAAGATTTGATTCATGAGTTAGTATTAAGTAGTATTTCAGATCCAAATAAAAAATTTGAAATTAAAGGGAGATTAATCAGTGGAGCAGATATTAATAATTTAATTGTTAATTTAGGATTTGATTGGAAACTTAAAGAATCTACTGGTAAAACAAAAAATTATAAGGCAGAGATTATTGATACAGCAAATAGAGATTTGTTATTAAAGTGTATTGAGGCATTCCGGGAAAATAGTTACTTTCTACTTTCATTCAATTTAAATCCAAATTGTAAGGTAACTACTAAAAAAAATATACCACAACCATCAAAAAAGAAAGTAGAAGAGGATGATGTTAATAAACGAATTCAATTTTGTACTGGATATCTCAGCAATACAGTTAAAAATCTTACTAATCTAATAGATAATGCGTTATATGATTTTAAATCTAATATCCCTAAAAACTGGAAATCACTTACAATTTTCAATAATTATAAATTAACCGACATTCAAATTCCTAAAGAGATTAAAAACTCAAAGTTGTTGAGAGTGATGGCAATAAGAAAAGGTAGATTATTTCGCAGACTTGACATTGATAGTGAAATTATAGAAAAGCAATATTCGATTCTCGTTTAAGATTTAAAAATAATTTATTTAAGAGGTACTTTCGAAAAAATTTAATTTTTATTAAAGATTTATTTATTAAATTTAAAAAGCTAAAGTAAATGAGGCTTAATCATTATTAAAGAATTGGATCCTTTTTTACGGTCTTTTTTATACATTATAGGCGGTGAAATCGCGATATATGTTGGAATTGAACTTTTAAAATCTGAATCTGTGGATATAACTGATGAAGATATAACTGAAAATATTAAAGAAAGTATTAAAGGCACAGATACTGATTTTGAACCCGATGATCCTGAAATCTTAAAACTAAATACGGTTCGTAAAACTCTTTATAAATTATATTCTGAAAAGCTCGCTCAATTTAGACGTATTAGGGATAAATCTACAGGATGGTTTATCTATTATTGGTGGCATGAGTTTGACCTGCTTGAGGAAATTCTTATTGAGAAAAAGAAATTAGTTGAAACTAAATTAAGAGATAGATTAGAATTCGAACAAAACAATTATTTCTTTGTTTGTAATAATTGTGAAGATTCAAATATGAAATATAATTTTGATGAAGCTTTTGAGCTTAATTTTAGATGCCCAGATTGTGGAAGCCCTCTTGAAGCTCAAGATAATCAAGCTATTATTAATTTCTTGAAGAATAAAATTGCTCAAATTCAAAACACAACAATTAGAGTTGAGTAATAAAATTATCTATTCTATTATTTAGTCTATTTTTATGAAAGTAAAAAATTCTTCTAATATAACAAGATTCGGTACTTGCTCAAAAGATTGTTATGGTTCATGCGTTTTTAAAGGATATTGGGATGAGAAAGGATTAGAACATAAATTTTTATATGCAATTCCTTTAAAAGACCATCCATTCACAAATGGATTTTTTTGTCCAAAGTTAAAACAAAGAGAGAATCTATTATATCATAAAGAACGTTTAAAAAACTCCTTAATTAGGTCCGGACCTAAATCTGAAAATTTATTTAAAAATATCTCTTTAAAAGATGCAATCAATCTTATAGTAGAAAAAATAGAACAGATTCGTAAAAATAAGAATACCGATTCTATTTTGGGTGCATTTTATTCGGGGAATTCTGGTATAATATCACAATACGCTCCATTACGATTCTTTAAAGCCCTAGGGGCTACAATAACTAGTGGAGGGATATGCAATGAAGGAGGCTGTGCTGGGCTTAAAGAGCTATTTGGGACTTACTCTACTACAAATCCTTTTCAAATAATTAATCCTTCCACAGAATTAATAGTGAATTGGAGTAGTAATTTATCAGTAAGTAATAATCACGCTTATTTCTTAGTAAAGAAAGCTTTAAGAAGGGGGACTAAATTAGTAGTTGTAGATTCTCGAAATACTGTGGTCGCTCAAAAAGCTCATTTATTTCTACAAATCTTCCCAGGTACTGAAAATTTATTAGTTCAATTGACAATTAATCAATTAATTGCTAAAAATGCTTATGATAACGATTTTTTAAACAACCATACTGAATCATACTCTACAATTTTTCAAGAAGCGACTAAAATCGATGCAAAAAAGCTTCTAAGACAAATTGGAATTGATAATGACACATTCCAGAATTTTGTTGAATTATTGATAAAATTTAAACATAAAACATTGTTTAATATTGGATATGGTGTTCAGAAAGATTACTTTGGTGGAAAAATCGTTAAAAGTATTGCACTGATTCAAATTATACTTGGAAATATAGGAAAACCCGGTACTGGGCTAATATATTCCCAGAGTGATTTTATAAGACCAATACTTCGACCTCTTCAAGAATATATAACTAATATTAACGGAATTTCGGAAATCACAGAAATTCCTCTTATTAAACTTGGTTCTTTTTTGTCTTCTGGAAAAACTAACATGTTATTTATTTATAATTTCAACCCGGCAAGTTCGTTACCTAACCAGAATCTATTAAGAAGAGCACTCTTGAGAAAAGATTTATTTGTGATAGTATTAGATATGTTTCTTAATGAAACAACTAAGTATGCAGATATTGTTATCCCTGCTAAATTTGATTTAGAATCATACGATTTGATATCTCCTTATTACATCCCTGGCTTATCAATTAATATTGGAGGTCCATGTCCATATCAGGATTGTTTATCGAATTATGAATTCTTCCAACAGTTAGCGTTGGGAATTGATTTTGAAAAAAGACAAATCTTTCAAGAATCAGAAGAAAAAATTTTCAAAAATTGTATGAGAATGCTCCCTTCAGAAGTTCAGGAAGATCTTAAGTCGAAAGGTTATTATTTATTATTTGAAAATGGTTTTATTCCCTTTAGGGATTTAAAATTACCTACACCAGATAATCGTATTCAAATTATTGGCCCAAATTTTAATTTTGGAGAAAAAGAATTAAGCCGTAAAGTTAAAATGAAAGAAGATGAATTTTTACTCATCTCTCCCTCTCATTTATATTTCTTACATTCTCAATTAGGACAATTAAATCCAAGGTATTTGAATGAATTTAATAAGGTTTTTTTAACCGCTGAAGATATTAATATACTAAATTTAGAAATTGGGTCTCAAGTCCAAGTTTCTAATGATTATGGATCTGGGATATATATCTTAACAGAATCTCCAGAATTAAAACCTAAAACAGCACTAATATATTCCGGTTTATCTTCGACTTCACAGGAAAGTCCAAATGTAAATTACTTTGTCCCTGATAGACCTGAAGGATTAGGATTTTCTGGAGCGTATAATTCCGCTATAATTAAAATAAAAAAAATAGATATGTAAGCTAGATTCCATTATATAGCTTGATCTATTTTTTCTTTTTAATAAAGGCAATGTCACCAAGGGAAGTTCCTGTTGACTTTTTCATATATTTATTATTTTGAACACTAGCTTCAATCGCATCTATTTTTTTCAAAATTTTTATTTGATAGACTTCTTCTATTTTTTTTGCTAATTTTATTGTAGGTTCTGCTTTTCCAGCTTCAATCCTTCTTAATAATGAAGGTTTTTCATTTAGTTTCTGAGCAAATTGATCTTGATTCAATCCAAGGGAACTCCTCTTATTTCTTATTTTTTTGGCATAATCAGGGATTATCTCAAAATCATCCATAAAATTTTTTTTTTTTACTGGTTGTTTTAATTGGGGTTTTTTATTGTAGGAGTATGGTTTTTTAATCTGTGTGCTTTTAGGGGGCTTTTGAATTTTTATTCCATGTTGAGCACAGTTATAACAAACTGTTATTTTAGCTCCTTCTATTAAAACTTTTTGGCCTTTTCCCCAAATAATACTCCCACATATAGGACATTCCTTATCAATTTCATTATATCGTGATTTTGGCATAAAAGTATATCAAACTAAAATTATTGAAAGACAGATTTTATATATATAGAATTTGATTAGATCCTCTTATAATTTTCGGTTTAAATTCATTATATTTTATAATGTATAAATTTTTTAAAAATCGACATTTTTAAGAAATAATACAGAACTAGCCTTAAATTTAAATGATTAAAAATTTATTATTAAATTAAATTATTTTCTTAAAAAAGTAAATTAAAGTTAGAAAACAAGGGGTATACTTTTTTTGACTACGACTAAAGAGAAACGAAAAAAAGAAGAGACAAAAGATGGAGAATATCTTATAACCTATACAAGACATTTAGAAAAGCGACTCAGGAACTTAGAAACAGAAAAACAGTTATTAGATGCAGAAAGGTTAAGATTAGAACAAGAATTACACAGTCTAAGAAACGAGATTGACAGATTAAGAGAACCTCCATTAGTATCTGCCACTATCATTGATTTTTTAGATGAAAAGGGGAGAGCCATAGTAAAAAGTTCAACTGGCCCCAGTTTCGTTGTAAATACTAGTAGAAAAGTGAAAAATGAAAAATTAGATCCAGGAACAAGGGTAGCGTTAAATCAAAGAACATTTGCAATTATGGAAGTCTTACCCACTAAATTAGATCCTTTTGTAAAAGGAATGGAAGTAATCGATTCAATTCCGGACATTTCATATAATGATGTCGGTGGTTTAGAAGATCAAATACAAGAAGTTAGAGAGACTGTAGAATTACCATTAAAAAAACCAGAATTGTTCAAAAAAATTGGAATTGAACCTCCTAAAGGAGTATTATTATACGGTCCCCCTGGTACTGGAAAAACATTATTAGCGAAAGCTGTTGCTCATGAAACTGAAGCAACATTCATAAGAATTATTGGATCTGAATTAGTGCAAAAATTTATAGGTGAGGGTGCTCGTTTAGTTAGAGAAATTTTTAATTTAGCAAAAGAAAAAGCCCCAACTATTTTATTTATTGACGAATTAGATGCTATCGGTTCACAGAGACTGAAAATAGCTACATCAGGAGACAGAGAAGTTCAAAGAACTCTAATGCAATTATTAAGTGAATTAGATGGTTTTGAACAGAGAGGAGATGTAAAAATAATTGGTGCCACAAACAGAGTGGATATTTTAGATCCTGCATTATTGAGACCAGGGAGATTTGATCGTATGATTGATTTTCCTATTCCTAGTGATGAGGCTCGAGAAGCGATATTTAAAATACATACAAGAAATCTAAATATCGAAGAAACAATAGATTTCAAAAGATTAGTAAATTTAACAGAAGGAGCCACTGGAGCTGATATTAAAGCAATATGCACTGAAGCGGGGATGTTTGCAATTCGCAAAGATGCTGATATGATCATAAATAAAGATTTTATTGATGCTGTAGATAAAGTGATGAATAAAGTTAAAGATCAATTTATTGAATCCCGACTTTACTCATAATTTATTTATATTTCACTTGCTTTTCTTAATTTAATTAATTATTTTAGTAATTGATATATGGAAACAAACTTATTATTGGGCTTTAGACAAATTAAAGCAATATCAGACTATCAATTTGGTAAAGATATTACAGATATCCTTTTTGATGATAATGATCAGATTCACTTTGAAAGATCATCAAACACAGATAAAATCAGATACGTTTATCATAAAAAAGATTTAATGTTGATATTAAGACCTACAAATGGATTTTTTACATTAACACTTTTCTCTGCTAAAAGGATTATTAAGAAAACTTCGATACCAAAATTAAGAGTTGTTGTATTAAATGAAATTTCAGAGTTTATCAAACAAGGAAGGAATGTTTTCTGTAAACATGTAGTAGATATTGATGGAGGATTAAGACCTTTGGATGAAGTAATTGTAGTAAATCAAGATGATGAACTACTAGGTATAGGTAAATTGAAAGTTCCTGTTTCTTATGTAAAAGCCTTTTCTATGGGTATTGCAGTAAATATACGAAAGGGGATTTATAAGTCAAAGATTTAAGTTACGAATTATTATATAACGTACAATTAAACCTAATATAAAGTGAAGGAAGTTGGTAAAATTACCAAAAGAAATGCAAAAAAAGGAAAAAGATAAACCTAAACGCCCCCAACCAACTGTAAAGCGAGAAGGACAACAGTTTGGATCAAGACAGATGCGAAGAAGAATGGCACAGCAAGGTATCGACATGGACCAGATTGATGCCACAAGGGTTATTATAGAGGGCCCAGAAAAGACACTGGTAATTGATCAACCTGATGTTTTTCTAATGAAACAAGCGGGTCAGGAAATATATCAAGTGATTGGTCAAAGTGAAGAGGTTGCTTCTGAGGACTTAATAATTGAAAGTGGAGAACCTTATGATGAAATTGAGCCTTTAGAAGAATCTAAAGTGAAACCAACGATAACAGAAAATGATATTATGCTAGTTGCTACACAAGCAAATGTGGATAAACAAGAAGCAGAGACAATTTTAAAAGAGTGTAATGGAGATATTGCTAAAGCTATTTTATATTTTAAAAATCGACCTTAATGTGGAAAAAAATAATTTAAATCAAAAAGATTAAGAATTATAAAATTTTAACTATTCAAAAAGGAAATAATTTATTTTTAAATGTCAAAATTTAAGAAAAAACCAGTTGTTAGCTCGTCAATAATTTCAGAATTAGAAAAGAAATTTACGAAAATTGTTCAGTTTTCAGGCTGGTTGTTTTTATTAGGTCTTTTAGGATTTCTGGGTGGCTGGTTAATTTTAGATAATATTTTAGATATTATCAATTTAGAATTGGATGCTGTGGAATTCACGATTATAATCTTTACCGGTACAAACTCAGCAATCAGTTTTGCTTTAGCCTCGAGGATAAAAAACAGTTTAGATAAGAAAAAGCAATATTTTCTCGATTGGTTGGTAGGAGAATTTATCTTCTGTATGTTAGCAATTTTTAGCATTGCGGTTTATCAATGGTAATCTTTCTATATCCAAAAAAAGGGATAGATATTTTTTTATTCTTTATAATCGTCCCGGGAAGGATGAAAAACTTCAATAACTTCTGCCTTTTCAATTATTAATGCTCCATGTTTTTCATTAGAATCAAAAACGTAACTGTCTCCAGCTTTGGCAATAAAATCACCAGTTTCTGTTAAAAATTTAATTTTACCATCAATTACATAACCAATTTGGTGTTCTTCATGGTGATGAATTGGTATTTTGGCATCTTTTTCGAGTAAAAAATGACATAGCATAACAGAATTATTATAAGTTAAGGTTCTCCGAAAAACTCCTTCAATAAGTTTAATTGGTTTAATATTTTCTTTATTAGTTGTTCTATCAAGCATAATGAACTTGTAAAACTAAGTATTTGAATACAATTTTTTTTGTTTAAATGTTACTATCATTAATTCTTATAAAGTTTTTACAGATAGAGAGTAGTTTCTTTTTCAATAAGGTCGACATTATTTTGTATTAAATGTAATTTAAGATTCAAAAAATTAGAAATTGAAAAGACTCTAAAGGATTAAGAATTTTTTCGTAATTTTAATACGCAGTATTAAAACGATCAAATAAAGAGTTAATAAAATAAGTTTAAATGGAAAAAACAAATAAATTTTTATATCAAAAGAGGTAAAATATTAACGATAATAAACAGTTAATAATTCTCTTAATTCAGTTCAGATTATCGACAAAATTTTTAGTTTGAACATAGCGCATTTTTGCGTTATTTTATAATAAAAAATATAAGAATTAAAAAAAGGAATGATAACCCTTGGTCTTAGTATCAGATTCAGAAGCATTAGAAGAAAAAAAGAGTGAAAAAATAAAGCGTAAATATCTGATAAAATTATTACCACAAGTATTTCGAACTGAAGGCGATGTAGTTTCATTTGATCCAGCAAAAATTGAGCAGAGTCTCATAAATGAAACAGGTTTAGAGCAAAAATCGGCAGATAAGATTACAGAATTAGTAGTAAGAAGAATAATATCTTCAGGTATTAGATTTTTATCAGGCCCTCATATTAGAGAGATAGTATGTTCTATATTATCAGAACAACATTTTGAAGATGAGCGTAAATTATACACAAGAATAGGAATGCCATTAATGGATTATGAGGCTATTTTAGAATATGGAGTAGATGAAAATGCAAATCAAGATATGAATCCTGAAAGTATTCATCATTGGGCGGCAAATAGAATATCAGATGAATATGCATTATTAAGAATTCTAGATTCTGAGGAAGCTCATGCTCACTTATATGGAGATCTTCATGTACATATGCTGAGATATTTCGATTTAAGACCATTTTGTCAAGAATGGGATCCACGTATGATTCTTGAACATGGGCTCCCTCCAGTAGAGAGTTGGGCACATTGTAGTAAATCAGGCCCAGCTGGAAGTTTACGTGTAGCAGTAACTCATCTTGCTAAATGGCTTGGAATTATTCAAGGTGAATTCAGTGGAGGTCAAGGATATGATTATATTACCACCTTTCTAGCCCCATATGCGCGTAATATTAGTGCTAGAGAAATTGAACAATCGATGCAATGTTTAATTTTTGAAACTAATCAAATTTTTGCAGCAAGGGGAGGACAAGTACCGTTTACTTCAATTTCATGTACTCCTACAATACCTAATGGATTGTTAAATATACCTGCTGTTGGTCCTCACGGAAAAATAGTAGGAAAATATGGTGATTATAAAGAAGAATGTCTTAAGCTATTTGATGCTTTAACTGATGTTTATATTCAAGGTGATCATAATGGAAAACTTTTTGCTTTTCCAAAGCATGAAATTAAAATTAAAAAGGAATGGCTACAAGAGTTTGAGCCATCTTACTTAAAAATAATGGAAGAAGTCGCAACAATGGGTACTCCTTATTTCCTTAATATGTGTCCAGATTGGATGCCAGATGAAATTCATAGCCAATGTTGCAGGAAGTTTTTGAGTGGAAATCAAATTATTGAACAATGCATTCTTGATCCTGAAAAAAGAAAGAATGCAAATGTATGGGAAAATTATGTTACAATTGGTTCATTGCAAAGTGTTAGTTTAAACCTTCCTCGATACGCATATTTGTCGAAAAATGAAGATGATTATTTCAGAATATTAGATGATAAAATGGAACTTTCAGCTCGAATACTGAGAAAAAAGTGGAATATAATGGAAAAAAGATTGAATACTGGACATTTACCTTTATGCAGCGGTAAAATAAATGGTAATCCCATTTTTAATATTAATGATCAGAACCTCTCAATAGGATTTACGGGCTTAAATGAAGCTATAAAAAGTCTTACTGGATTTGAATTACATGAAGATGACACTTCATATGAGTTTGGTAAAAAAATATTGAACTATATGGTTGCAAAATGTAATACAATGACAGAAAGGGATAAAAAATATTATTCCCTTTGGGAACAACCCGCAGAATCGACAAGTAATCGTTTAGCTAGATTGGATTTAAAGCATTTTCCAAAAAAGGCAATAGTTCAGTCAAATGGAAAATCAGCATATTACACTAATTCTGATCATTTCAGGTATGATGCAAATATCCCTTTATCAGAAAGAATAAAAAGACAAGGAGATCTACATCCTATTGTAAATGGCGGGGTCATTACACATATTTGGCTTGGAGAGCAAAAACCAGATATCTATGGTTTATGGGAACTGACTAAAAACATTTGTCTTAACACAAATACAGCATACTTTGCATATACAATAGATTTTATTTATTGCCCTTCTTGTCGGAAAATGTTTCAAGGTTCTCAATTCAGTTGTCCAAATTGCCTTTCTAAACAAGTTAAAGTGTATTCAAGAGTTACGGGATATTATAGTGAAGTAGATAGATATAATCCTGGAAAAAAAGCAGAATGGGAAGCTCGGAAAAGAGAACAAATATTAAATTAATTCTTCTTTTTTATTTCAAGTTTTACTCCTAGAAGCACTAATTTGAATTTACATTTTTTTAATCCGATTTTTAAGCAATAAAAAAATATTACATATATGATTGATAAGAGTTCACTTCATGAAATCCAAAAAATTATTCATGACTGGATCACAGAACATGGGGGTTACTGGCCTCCATTGGCAATGTTATCGGCTATAATTGAAGAAATTGGCGAATTGGCAAAAGAAATCAATCATCTTGAAGGATATAAACCAAAAAAACATTATGATGAAGAGAGCAAACTTGGTGAAGAGTTAGCAGACGTTCTATATGCTTTAATATGTATTGCAAACTATTACAAAATTGATTTGAATCATGAGCTAGATAATGTGATTAATAAATATTCAATAAGGGATTCAAAACGATTTATTTAGTTTTTGCAATTATTTTAAATTTAAGCTATAAAATTTTAATTGCTTAAAATGTTCTACATGTTAGGTAAAGTTGGGAATAATAATAATATTAAATAACCAATAAGAAAAAAGATGCAAGAAAAGGGTCTAGAAAAACAAGAAATACTTAAGATTTTAGAAAAGAAATTAGAAAAAGATTGTTCGTACAATGCTGGATCAATTTTAGGATCTATGTGCACTGAACCGTTTGAGTTTGGGGTTGAAACTTATATGAAATATATCTCTAAAAATCTTGGAGATCCAGGTTTGTTTTTAGGTACTACATTATTAGAAGAAGAGTTAGTCACAGAAATTGCTGAACTTTTTAATGGGAAAAATATAACTGGAACTTTCACTACTGGGGGTTCGGAGTCAAACCTAATAGCTATGAGGATCGCTAAAAAATTGAGACCAGAAATCGTGAACCCTGAAGTAGTTGTACCCTGTTCTGCCCATATCTCTTTTGATAAAGCAGCAGATTTGCTTGGTATTAAACTTAGAAAAGCAAAATTACTTGATAGTTTTGATCTAGACCTTGATCATTTTAATTCGCTTATAAATAAAAATACATGTGGTGTTGTTGGTATCGCAGGAACTACTTCTTTAGGATTAATTGATCCAATAGAAGATATTGGCCAACTTATAGAAGATAAAAACATTTTTTTTCATGTTGATGCAGCTTTTGGGGCTTTTGTATTACCCTTTTTAAAAGAGTTAAATTATAAATTGCCTTCTTGGGATTTTTCTGTAAAGGCTGTTGATTCTATAACAGCAGATCCACACAAAATGGGTTTAGGAATCATACCCTCGGGAGGTTATTTTCTAAGAGATTCTTCGATTTTGGAAAAAATGGGATTTGAAATTCCTTATTTAGCTGGAGGGAATTTTAAACACTTACAAATTACTGGAACTAGATCCGGAGGCACAGTTATAGCATTTTGGGCAATTTTAAAGTCATTAGGAAAGGTGGGTTTTACTAAAATCGTGAAAAGATGTATGGAAAACACAAAATATTTAGCAAAAAGAATTGAGGAGATAGAAGGAATAAAGCTTGTAACTGAACCAATTATGAATGTTGTGGGAATCACGACTGAAAATGGAGAATCTATTTGCCAGATTGATGAGGAGTTGCGAAAAAGAAACTGGATGGTAGGCAAGTTTAAGGAATTCAATCTAATTAGAGTAGTAATTATGCCTCATATTCAGAAAGTTCATTTGCAAAATTTTGCAGAGGAATTAGAAAGAATTTTAAAAAAATTAAACATTTTTTAGCCAATCTGTTATTAGTATAAATATTGAGAATAATTAATAGAAAATCTATCATCACATTTAATGTAAAACTCTCAAAATGAAGTTATTCCTAAGGTGAAGCTTATTAGAGTTTTTAGTAAAATTGTTAAACTTAACACCAAAGTTAAAAAAAAATATATTTAGGACTAGTTATTATTTATTTAATAAAAAATCTAAATAGTGGTTTTATTTTAAAAACTTGGAATTAGGAGCATGGGTAAAGAAAAAAAGAAACTTGGAATAAAAACATCAAGATATTATACAAAACAATGTGCTAAGTGTAATTTTGAATATCCTAACTGGTTTACTAACTGTCCAAAATGTGGAACATCATGGAATAATACAGAAATAGTTTCTGCTCCTAAAGAAGCTAATAAAAAGACAATTAAAATTGTAGTAAAAATAACAGAAGAAACTTTTAATAAATCCATCTTTTCAGTAATTTTAATTTTTAGTGCAGACCAGGGTAAATCGTGGTATCAAATGGAAATGGATTCAAAAATGGATTATTACATAGCAGAAATTGCGGAAGTTCCTATTGGTTCAGTCATAATATATTATGTAGAAGTCCAATTAGAAGATGGAGAGAAAATTGTTGAAAATAATGATGGTAAGTATTTTTTCTACAAAGTTGGAGTTCCGATTGGAGAAGCTGAACCCGAAGCATCACCCCAAGAAAGTGCAGCGATTAAGAAAAGTATTGATCAATCAAATACTAAACCTCAAAAATACAAAAAACCTCCAATAGAGGCTCCTTCAAAAAAACCACATCTTACAAGAGAAATGTTTCAAAAGTCCACGATTATGCCCCCAGAAGAAATTAAAGTTCCTGAAAGCAGAAGTTCTCAAGAATATAGTGTAGATGATAGAACCATATTTGGAAGGCCACAAACTGAAATTGATCCTGAATTAAAGATATGTGTTCATTGTAATTCTAAAATTAAAAAAATGTGGAGTATATGCCCAATTTGTGGAAAATCACTCTAAATTAATTTTAAAATTTTTAATGATGAAAAAAGACTAAGTTTTTAACAGAAAGCTTTTATATTATAGAAAAGAGAAATTCTGATTATTCTAAATGAATAATAATTAAAGTTGTAATCCACACTTATTACAGAATTGATAATCACTTGATAATATTGCTCCACACTGTTTACAAATAATAACTTCTTTTCCAGATGGCTTTGTCTTGTTAGGTTGAACTGGTTTCGGTCGAGTAATGGAACCTTCTAAATCTGAAACATTTGGTATAATCCGCAATTTACTAGTTTCCTGAGTTTCAATTTCCTTTTTTGCTGTAAATGGCATAAAGGTTGTTAAGGATGACTTTTCAGTTTCGGTCTTTTGAGATAATGTCTGGAATAGTGAAGGTGTAGTAGATACTTCTGGAATTTGAGTTTTTTCACTATCTACAATTTCAATCTTTTCCTTTTTTGGTTTCTTCTTTTTTTCTTTCTTTGTTTGCTTCATTTCTTCTAGTAATTTTTCTTGCTTTTCTTTTTCTTCTCTAAGTTTCTTTTCTTTCTCCTCTTTCTTCTTCTGTTTTTCAAGTTTCTTCTTATCCTTCTTAGAGTAAACTGGTTCAGGCAAATAATCCATCAAAGAATCCGATTTTGGTTTAGTTGTATCCTGAGTTGGAAAAAGAATACTTTTACTTGAAGGACTGCTCTCAATAGAAGATTTTGATTGCTGAGGTTGAAATCCTTCGGGAGCTGGAGCAGGAACCGGAACTTTGCTAGTAAATGGAACGGCTTTCGGTTTGTATGATTCTTCTTTACTTTCAAATGGTTGGGGTGCGATAGGTTGTTGTACTTCTAAACCTTCTTCAGATAAAATCTCTTCTGGAGTTTTAAATTGGAATTCAATTGGTTGATTAGGGATTTCAGCAACGTGAGATTCGGGTAAAGGGATTTCAGGTTCAAATTCTGCTTCAAGAATAGGTTCAGGTACTGGTGGTGCTTCATATTCGTATTCTGCTTCTGGTTCCAAATATGATATAGGATCACTTAGCTGAGTAGAGCTAGGTTCTGGAACAGGAGGAGCAGCAAAATCAAATTCGGATTCTAATTGTTGAATAGAGATCGTAGATGTGCCTATAGCGGTGATTGGAACTTGACCAGGACCAAACACAATCTCTTTCGAGATTAGTTGGTCGGGGACTCCTGAACCAATCATTAAACATGCTAAAATGTAAAAACAATCACCCACACCTTCACCCGTTTTTGCTGAAGTTTCCATATAATATAAATTAAAATTTGCAGTAAATTTGTTGATTTGTTCTAAAGAAACAGCCCTTTGATCAACTAAATCGCTCTTGTTTCCAACGAGTAACAAGGGAATCTCGGTTTTTACATTTGTTCTTACTTCTTCTATCCATTGTGGTAAATGCTCAAAGCTTGCAGAATTTGTAAGATCAAAGATTAATAATGCACCTAAAGATCCCCTATAATACATTGGTCTTATTGAACTAAATCGTTCCTGTCCACCTGTATCCCATATTTGTAATTTTGCCCGGATAGGACCTTCAACAGAGTCAATAGAAATTGTTTTTACGTGGAAATCTACTCCAATTGTCATTTTATAATCTTCAGTGAAGAAACCTTTGCTAAATCTGAGAGTTAACGCAGTTTTACCTACTCCACCATCTCCTACAACGATCGATTTAAAGAGGTAATCATATTCTTCAGCCATTAAATGTTCCCACTTTACCTTTCAAATTATTATATATCGAGTAATTTTCTAAAAAGTTCAAATAATTATATATTATATCTATAAATACAAATTTATAATTTTATTTATAAAAAAGAAATTCCGTTATTTCACTTATAACTAAGTAAAATATCATTATAATATATATCGCAAAATAAAGAAGATAATTGTAAACTTTAAATCAATTTATGAGCTTCTTTACAGATATCAATATTATCTATCCATTCGTTGATTTCAGTTAATTCTTGTTGAGGAAATTCATATGAATGTTCCCGATCAGGGTATATCCCATTTATAACTTCGTCCTTATAATCGTTTAAAGCACGTTTAATAGCTTTACCGATGTCACCAAAATATTTAAGAAATTTAGGTTTAATTTCTGTAAATATACCCAACATGTCATGAATTACCAATATTTGACCATCACAATGAGGACCAGCACCAATGCCGATAGTTGGAATATCTATATTATTAGTAATTAATTTTGCTATTTGCCAAGGAATGCTTTCTAGGACTATAGAAAAAACACCAACCTCCTCCAAATTTTTCGCATCCAATATTAATTTTTTTGCTGTTTCAATTGTTTTACCCTGAACTAAATAACCGCCGAACTTATAAATAGCTTGAGGTGTTAGTCCTATATGCCCCATGACTTGTATGTCAGCGTCGATCATGGCTTTAATCGTAGGGCACATTTCTGTTCCTCCTTCAACTTTAACAGCTTCAGCACCACCTTCTTGGATGAACCTTCCTGCATTTTTAACAGCTTCTACTATATCTATTTTATATGATAGAAAAGGCATATCTCCTACTAGTAATGCATTTGATACACCACGACTAACTGCTTTCGTGTGATGGATCATTTCTTCCAGAGTCACTGGTAATGTATTTGGATATCCAAGCATAACCATAGATAGAGAATCTCCTACAAGGATAAGATCAATCCCACTATCATCAACAATTTTTGCAAATGAATAATCGTATGATGTGATGGTTACTATTTTTTCTCCATTCTTTTTCTTATCTATAATATCTTTTGTAGTAACTTTTTGTAGAGACATATGTTCAAATAACTAGTTCCTTTTCAAAAATTTTATGGTAATTTGATAATTATTTTTTGAAAATCTTTCATATTATTTTTTCTCTAATGTGATTTTTTTTGAATTTGATAAATTAAAACTCTCGAAAAATATAATTGACTTATTTATCTGCTTTAAATCTTTTTTTATTCAAATTTTTTTGATAAGATTTTTTAATACAAGCTTCATATATTAAAACTACTAATCTAAAAAATGAGATTGAAATTTATGGTAGAGCCAAATGATATTGATTTCTATTCTTTAGGTTTTAATTTTATCGAAACAAAAACAATGTTCATGGCAACTCATAAGAATGGAAAATGGGATGACGGAAAATTAATACCATTTGGAAATTTTGAAATTTCACCTGCATCTTGTGTACTAAACTATGGACAAGGCATTTTTGAAGGCATGAAAGCCCTAAGGGCAAAAAATGGAGAAGTTACTTTATTTCGACCGGAAGAAAATGCGAAGAGGTTTAATTTTAGTGCTCGGCGGATGTTAATGCCTGAATATGATATTGATAAATTTGTTGATGCTGTGAAGAAGGTTGTAAAGGAAAATGAAGAATATATTCCACCTTATGATAGTGGAGGAGCCTTATATATTCGACCGATTCTATTTGGATATGGACCAATTCTAGGAGTACATTCAGCAAAAGAATTTAAATTTATTGTTTTTACTGTTCCCGTGGGTCCATATTTTCCAGAAGGTTTTAACGGAATTGACTTAGAGATCTCTAAACAGTATACAAGAGCCGCTCCAGGTGGGACCGGTTCGGCAAAAACCATATGTAACTATGCTGGAACTATGCTACCAGCAAAAGAATCAAAGGCTAAAGGATTTGCCCAAATTCTTTATTTAGATGCGGTTCATCTGGAATATATTGAAGAAGTTGGAGCAGCTAATTTTTTCGGAATGATTAATGGAAAATTAGCAACTCCAAAAAAAACGGGAACAATATTAGAAGGAATTACAAGAGAATCTATTTTAGACCTCGCCTCAAAGAAGTTGGGATTAGAGGTTGAAGAAAGAGATATGTCATATAAAGAATTATATGAAGAATCATGTACAGAAGTATTCTGTAGTGGTACAGCAGCTGTTATAACCCCAATCGCATCAGTTGCTTTAGAAGGGAAATTGAGAATATTTAATAACCGAAAACCTGGTGAAATCACAACCAAGCTTTATAATTTATTGACAGGAATTCAAAGGTTAGATATAGAAGACGAATTTGGGTGGATCGATAAAGTCTAATTTTTTATTTTTAAATCTATTAATTTGGAATTTTTTTTAATAAAGAATCAAAAGCATTTTTGATATTATATCCTGTCTTCGAAGAAATTTTTAAATAACCAACAATATTGTCATATTTTCTTACCATTTTTAAAATATATTCATCAAATACCTTACAATCATTAAGATCGATTATATCACTTTTAGTCCCAAGAATAAAGGCAGAGATATTTCCATTTTGATTTAGTCTTTGTATCCATTCTTCAAGGCTTTCAAGTGTGCTAATACGCGATAAATCGAATAAAACAAAAGCAGCAATAGAACCATCGACAAAATTGGTTAGTAGCTTTTTAAATTGATTTTGACCGGCAAAATCCCAGATTACAAAATTGTATTCATGACCATTTATTGAGAGTGTCTTAGAAAAGAAGTCAACACCCCTAGTTAATTCATTATCAATATTGAATTTGTCATGAATTAGCCGATTGAGAAAAGAAGTTTTCCCAACGCCACCATCCCCAGAAACTATAAGTTTGACTGTCTTTTTCATATCAATAATCTCTATTTTTTTTTTAATTTAAAAAAGTACGATAAAATATGATTTACCTAATAATAGAATATAAAAAAATTTTGGTAAGCAATGATTATTTTATTTACTTAAATGTATAACACGATTTTAGAAAAAGGCAGAGAAATTATGAACGAAATGAATAAGGAATTTAAGTAATTCCCTATATTCTAAGAAGTTGTGAGCTCCCTGTACAGACAAGTTCTCCATTTTCATTCCATATTTTTGCCTTACAGAAGAAGATATTTTTACCACTCTTTAAACATTTTGCTTTTGCCTTCAAACGCCCCTTAGAAACCGGTTTTAAAAATTCAACTTGTAAATCAATTGTAGTGATATATCCATTTGGCAATATAAGAGAAAGTGCTGCACATGCACATGTAGAGTCGATAAGAGAAGCTAAAACTCCACCATGAATCATTCCATTCTGGGTGAGTTCTTTTCTTATTTCAATTTCAAAAATAGCTATTCCATTGGAAATCTCTTTTAATTCAAAACCTAAAGTTGAATAGAAAGGAATTCTTTCATAAAGTAGTTTTATTAAATTATTCATAATAATTATGTTAGGAGTTTAAAATTTATTAGTATATATTAATGGTAAATCAGTTTTGAATAAGACAAAAAAATAAATCAGAATAATTACCTATAATTCTTGATGCTTAAATATACAATCAACAAGTTCTTAGACCTAAGATTCGAAGATGGGAAAACAAACATATACGTGAATAATGAGTTATTTAGACATTGTAAATATATTCTATTAAACATATCGAGTAGTATTTCTGAAGATATTGAAGAGATAGATTCAATAGATGATATTGTGGAAACATTAAATGGAAACTATGAGAATATTGGAGAGACACCAGATAATATTACTCCAGAAATGATGTTTTGGGCTCATTGTTCAAATCTTCAAGCTTGGTATGAAAATAATTATAATACACGTCTAATTCATAGTAATCTATCATTTCCACTTCTTAAGCAACTTACAAAAGCAGGAGATTTGATCGCAAGGAAAGTTTTTAAGGAAGAAATAGCGTTTAGATTTGAAAGTAATAACATTTCAGTTATGCAATTCTTACTTTATAATGGATATTTAGATTATTTAAACAATGAAGAATTAGAATTTGTTTCAGAACGAGTTAAGGTTAAATTTTCTGAGATTATGGTTAACCAGTTAAATTTGTTAATGAAATCACCTTTCACTAACTACTATAAAATAAAATATTTAATCGATCTAATGCTTTTTATTGATTTAAAGTATAATGGAAATCTAATTTTTTCCATCGTTGATGAATTAAATGATATGTTGAGAATTCAATTTGTCCATTTTTTAATTCTCCATTTAAATTACAAAGAGTTCCTTGATTATAAAATTCCTTATGGAAAATTTTTCGTTTATTTTGAGAAAATCCTCGATTATATTTATGAATTATTCCCAGAGATTAAAGATTTATTAAAGAATATTGATTCTGGTTTTTTAAGTGGTTCTTTATCCTTAGATGAAGCTTATTCCTATGGTACTTCATCTTATCCTTAATAACTTTACAAATTAAAATAGATCGACCATTATATTTTATGTGCTCTTTTCAAGATAATAATAGCTATAGGCTCTTTTGAATCCTATATTTGTATATAAATTCATAGCTTCTTTATTTTCAGTTTCAACTTGTAGCCAAATTGTTTTAATGTCATATGAAATGCTTATTTCATTAATAATCTTAAAAAACATGGAAGTTGCGATTTTTTGACGTCGAAAATCTGGATGGACTAACACATCAACGACATATAAAAAACCATGAGGATCTAAAATAACTGCAAGAGTTCCTATAACTGTATTTTTATATTCTGCTAATATAAATCTTTTTTGAGGGATAATAATTCTATTATACAATGCCTCTAATACTTTTTGTTCCTTCTGATTTCTGTGAGAATACTTTGCTAAAAATTTTGAGCATTTATTTAATCGTTCTGAATGCATTAGATACTTAAATTCTTCGTTTATCTCTTTTCTTTGTAATTCTTGTAAAGAAGTTGTCATAGTATATGTAACACACCCTGATTGATGATATCCATGCTCAAGTAATTTAATATCTAAATTTTTTGGCTCAAAGTAGTCTGTTATCGTAAAGATGGCTGGCAAATTATATGTACTATACGCATCTTCAATAAAATTGATATCCTTATCAATTGTGTCTACATTTCCAGTATAATTTAGTGGAAAAACAGAATTTGCACGAGCAGTCACACCATCTGTAAAGCGTAAAATCCATCCCTTAAAAAAGTAATAATGGTGTGCTGGCCACGCATTCATTAAAATTTCTTGTAAATGCTTAATTTTCTCTTTTTGAAACATCTATATCTAGTAGTTACTAGCTTTTGTTTTATTTTTACTTTCCTTTCTTTGTTTTTTCTTATTCCTAAATAGGTTTAGATTACTACCGCAAAAATTACAAATGGATTTGTATCTATCTATTTCTTTTTCACACTCGGGACAGTATTTTGGTCCTGAAAGACAATTATCTCTGATATCCTTACACTTTTTTGTATGATTATAATAATTTATCTGTATTTGCTTATTTTTCACTTTAATTCAATACACGAATTAATTTAATAGTAAATTATGATAAAAAATATAATTTTTGATTTAGGTAATGTCTTAATAAATTTTAAACCAGATAAATTCTTACTAAGATATACAAAAAATGAAAAATATATCAACAGCTTTATTAGTAAAGTAATTAGGGATAGAATTTGGCTTAATTTAGATCGTGGAGTCATATCCCTTGAGAACGCTAAAAATGAGTTTATTGAAAAATACCCAGAAGATGCTAATTTTATATTAACATTCTTTGAAGATTGGATGGAAATGCTTACCCCTATAGAAGAAAATATAAAAATTTTGTATGAGCTAAAATCTAATAGCTATAAAATTTACATTTTATCTAATTATATTTTAGAAGCTTACCATTATGTGAAATCTATATATGAATTCATTTCTGTATTTGATGGAGAAATTATTTCAGGTAAAGAAAAAGTTATTAAACCCGAGCCTGAAATATATCAAAAACTAGTTCAAAAGTATAAGTTAATACCAAAGGAGTGTGTGTTCATTGACGACATTCCAACATGTTTGCTTTATGCAAGAAAAATAAAGATGAAAACTATACTTTATTTGCCAAATGTGGATTTACGCAGAGAGTTGAGAAAACTTGAAGTAAAAATTTAGAATGTTGCTTAATTATCGATTTTTCTCAAACCATTCTACTCCAAAATCTACCATTTCCCTTTGTGATAATAATCTCGCTTCAGCTAATCCAACTTTGCCGGGAGCGTAATTGATTTTTGATTCAAAATCTGAGCCTAATAGTTCAAAGTCATCAATTTTTAGATCTAATTCTTCCCATTTAACCCATTTCCTTTTATTATTGACATTTATTGCGGAACCTGTTAACTTTTTCCGTTTGTTTGCGAAATTACTACGATATTCAGCAAGATGTAGAGAAGAATTATTTTCATGGGTAACACCTATTAACAATACAAGTCCATTAAGCTTATAAATACGAGCTAATGGGGAATTTTCTCCTAAATCAGCTAATAATTCATGGTTTCTTGTAATAAATTCTGCATGTTTCCCCCAAGCGGCAAAAGAAGAGATTGGATGATTACTGCGGAAAACATTAGGCCATTTTCTAAATGTCTCTACTACTACTCCCATTCCTCGTGTAGGTGTTATGTCGGGGTGATAAGCAGGCATTTCATTACGAATTATGTCCCACCAAGTTTTTGGTACAGGAGGATTTTCCCAAAAAGAAGGATCTGTATTCTCACCTGAAAATGTAGGCATTACCAAGGTTCCTTCATAAGTAAGAATTTCCATTAACGCTTTTATTAGAGTAACTGGACCACCTACTGTCCAACCTATCTTACTTAATGAACTATGCATTATCAAAATTAATCCAGGTTTGATACCAAGTGCTTTAAAATCACGTTTTAATGTGGTTATTGTATTAGGATGTTGAGTAGATTTAATGACATCTCCTTCAGATTTCTTATTAAGCTTTATTTCCATAAAGAGAAAGAATGTTAATAATAAAAAAAATTTTATGATAGCAAATTTTTAGGTTGATGCGACAAAAATACTAAATTTTTACTCTGTTTTTCTTTAAAAAGGTACGATTATTAATAGATCTATGGTTGACAATCATAGTTATAGTTTTTTTGGACAAAAAGTGGGTTTAATTATTCAAAGCGCGCTAAAAAATGAACCATATATGTTTTTTAGATTAATAAAAAGCAAGAATGATGGATCTTGGGAAAAACCAAGTAGTGGAGAAGGTAAAATAATTAAATTTTCACTAGAAGAGATGGTTTACATCCTTCGAGTATTAAATAAAAAAATAAATTCATGGTCAAGTTATCATACATTTAAGGATAATAAGACTCAAATTTCATTTAAGTGGGAAAATGAGGAGAAGAATAAATTATGGATTCATATTGGATCTTATTCAAAGGTACTTGAATATGCCCAATTTACAATATTACAAATGCTTATGACCCACATCCTCAAAGAAAAAATTCAATTTGCCACTGCTTTTTCTAGTTCTAAAAACAAGGTTGAAAATTTAAGCAATATCATCATACAAGAGGAAATTATTACTGAAAGCTGTAAGAATGATAATAATCATATCAATGAAGGTGAAAATGGAAAAAACCGAGAGGTAAAAAAAGTTACTGGATCAATACAAAAAGAAACTAAAAAAGCATTATTAATACAATTTGATGGTGGTGCAGAAATCTGGATACCCAAATCAAGAATTTATTCTGAATTCAAGAACACTACGAATTTAATACAAAAATTCAGTATAGACAGTTGGATTCTAAGTAAAAATAAAATTCTTTCCTAAATAGATTATGGCAGAATCTGATCAATTAATTGAAGATAAATATAGAATTATAATTTATCATGGACATATTCATATAATGCCAATAAGTGGAGAAACCGATAAAAATGATAATTTTAAGGTAGATCAAAATCCTAACAATACTATTCTTGCATAAGTTCAGTGAGAGAGGCTAAAAATTTTATTACAATTTTTTTAAGCATAAAATTACCTTCCACTTTTTCTTAAAACCAATTTTTTGATAGATATGAATGGCAGGTTTATTAATCACAAGAACGCTGAGTAGTGGGTAATCATGACACTCACTTGCAATTTGATTAACCATATAAGTGCATAATTCAGTAGCGTATCCTATAAATCGGTTTTTTATTTTTCTAATAAATTTTTTCACATAATTGTGCTATAACAATATTTTTGATGATTATTTATGCAACAGCTACAAAATGTTTCACCACATAAAACACAGACGATTTCTTCATTGTTTGCAATATTCAATTCTTTTTCACAACGATTACAATGTCGATATCTTCTTGCAAAAGAAGATCTATAATTTTGAAATTTCCTCTTTTTTAATTTAAGCATTAATTCTAACATCTCTAAAAACTAAATGATTTCTATGCTTATTTCAATAGAGAACTATTTAAACTTGTAAAAAAACTCTAGAATATTCTCCTGAAATATAATTACAAGAGCAAATTTAGAGAGCAAATTTACTACCAAACCAATATCTTTTTCCAGTTTTTACCCAGTTATCAATTCCCATTTCTTTTATAGCTTGAAAGTTCTTTAGACATGAATCACCATGAGCTTTTTCTTGAGATTTTAAATTTTCGCATCCTTTATAATTGTTACACTCATAACATGCAAAGAACCCCTTATCGATGCAACATTTCCTAATTTTACATTTTGTATCATGGTCTGTTTTTTTTCTACAGACTTTTTCACATTTTAGAGTTGTAATAAACTGAAGCATATTAGTAAATTTATTATATTCTTTGAGATCCTTAGAAAAGTAGTGTTTTGCGGTTATATCAAAATGATATTTACTCAGAAGATTCTGTAAATAAATAGCTGATTTAGCGATCTCGCCAGAGTAACCAGCACAATCACCACAATACAGTCCACAATATGCTAATAATTCCTTTCCATATTTCATAAAGCATCCTTTTAATAATCTATTCTTGGAAATTAATGTTTGCTATCCAATAAAACATTTAGATTATTTCAAATCCTCAACCAAATTAAGAAAATCTGTATAAGGAATGGCAGTCCAACTTTCAGCAAAAACAGCTCCAGCAGAACGAGAAAGTAATGAAACTTTAGCAGCATCTTGTTCATTTTTCACTTCAAAAATGTCAAGAAAATCGTATGGACCCAATATAGCATAATGTGCAATCCATTTAATATCAGGAACTTTTTCCCTAACTAAGTTTAACCATTTTGCTCCTTGTTCTTTCCTTTTTTGGAATAAGTCAGGATTTTGAAGTTTAGTTGCAAGTATATATATTGGCATAAAGAAAAATATAATAGATGAAAATATAAATCTTATTAAAGCGACTATTTAGCATGGCAATAGAAGACTTAGAATAGAACTATTGGACTCCTAAAAATGATAAAGCATATTAATTTAAGGCAATAGCTTCTTGCTTAAATTTATTATGAGTTGTAAGATCTTCGCAAACTTCTATTATATGGTCATATAGAACCTTTCTTGTCCATTTAGGCAACTCAAAATCAATTTTTTTGAGTTTTTCTGCTAGTTTCTTCATCTTATAGTCCTAAAAGTACTTATTTTTGAATCTAATAATTTGAAGAATCTGATTTGATCCTCTAATTAATTAATACAAATAAAATTTAATTATAAAATGAAATGTGTATATTGATGTGATGAAAATTCTCATTATAATAATTGTTATATTGAGAAGAGAAAAATTAATGTGAAATAATAGAATGATTCCATTAAAGCAAAAAAGCTTTAAATATTGCCACTATTCCGATATCAAGTGTAATTAATGCGGTTATTTCAAATAAGCCTGATATGATTGTAATTCCTATTAAACCTCCAAGTAAATTGATGAAAAGCATAGCAACGGCAAAAATTATTCCAATAAAGAACCATTTTACTCTCTTTCTTGTATTTTCTTCTATTCTTCTAGTCATAATAGCATATTTATAAATTACATAAATTGATAGCCCTATTCTGAGAAGATTCACAAAAATAAACCAAGGAGGTGGGGTATTAGTATTAACAAAACCATTATTCCAATCAGTTTCGTTTAAATATGGTGTCCAAATAGGAACAAAATATCCAAAACTCATGATAATAAATAATACCATCATTGTTCCAAAGTATTGGGGACTCATTGCAACTTTTTTAAATTTTTCTAAGATGAAAACAGTCATTACTAGGGATGCCACAGCAAAATTGAAAAAAATATGGGAAGATACCATAAGGGGAATAATAAAATCCTTGGATATTCCGGAGTCTGGGGTTATTAAATGGTAGACTGTATAAATTAAAAATCCTAATGAAGAAGAAGCAAAAAATAAAGCGAACCATTTATTCAAGGTCTCTCCAGGATTTAATCGCAATACACGAAATCCTAGTGTAAAGGCAACTATAATTGTTATTACTGCTGTAATTATTTTTATTAAGTTAAAAGGATCCATCATATAATGCTGTTATATTACATATCATTTAAAATAATTTCTTAAAATTTGTTAGAAAAAAATTAAAATTCGTAGTTTTTAATGTCACAGATATTATATTTCTTAAGCTAATGAATGTTTTTATGGATTTTGAACTAATTTTTTCTCTTTATACTTATTCTGTAATTCTTCAATTATTGTTTTAAAAGCTTCTTCAACATTTTGACCCGTCTTAGCAGATGTATGGTAATAATCGATAAAATTGTTCTTATTCACTAATTTTAGAATCTTCTGATCATCTAGTTTACTCTCGTCAACTAAATCCACTTTGTTTCCAAAAAGAATAATAGGTATTTCTCCACAAAATTTTTTGATTTCTTTGCACCAATCAGTAACATGCTTAAAACTATTTCTACCTAAATCATTTTCCTCTAGAGAAAAAACAATTATCGAAGCTACACTTGATCTATAAAAAGCAGGTCGCAGGAAATGAAATTCATCTTGACCTGCTATATCCCAAAAAAATAATTCCCAGCGATCACCATCTCGTTCTTCAATATATTCAGAAAATTGTGCTCCTATAGTTTTAATATATTCTTCTTGAAATCCTCCTTGAGTGAATTTTGTTATTAAGGAAGTTTTACCTACAAATCCATCTCCAATTACGGTAATCTTATGTTTGAACTTACTCATTAAATCACTTTTTATATAGTAATGTCACCTTCTTATAAATATCAGTTGTATTATAATATATAAGTTTTTATTTTGAGAAGAAATTATTATGGTTGCAATAAAAGAAAGTAGAATGGAAGTTTTATTTGGATTTTTTGGGGCTTTATTTATTTTAATTATGATGCCAATAACAATGCTTTCTACTCCCGGTTATAGTCCACTAAATAGAACTATAAGTATGTTAGGGGAACAGGAAGCAAAAACATTATTTAGTATAGCCTTTGTTGTATTTGGTACATTATCAATCCCCTTTTATATTTATCTGGAAAGAGAATTAGTAAACATTTCAAAACATGTTAGAAGATTAGCGACAGGGATTTCTATTTTTACTAGTGTTTGTGTTGCTCTTGTTGGAATAATTCCAGATGAGACATACAGATTTGCTTTCGGTGCTTTTCATACATTTGTCGCTCTGGTTAGTTTTATAGGATCTTCTGTCTATATTGTATTGTTTAGTATATTAATGTACCAAAGCCCCAAGTCTGAACTGTATAGAGGTCCACCATTTAAAAGATATTTAGCAGATCATGGCTTTCTTGTAGGAGTTATATTGATATTATTTTTCATCACCCGGCACCCAATTATCGAATGGATATTAGCACTTCTTATAACATCTTGGATTTTAATTACGGCTATACAATGTCTTTCATATACATATTCGAAAATACCTGGAATATATTATAAGCCTTCTCAATATCCTGAAGCTTTAAAACTATTTGAAGACGCTATTCAAATTTTAAATGACCTTGAAATGGGAGATGAGCCTATAATGGAGACTCTTCAAGAAAACGTTGAATATATCAAAAGTGAAATGAATAAAAAACCAAATAAACCAATTCAAAAAAAAAATTGAGATCACTTATCATTTTATCTTTATTTCTTACTGTTAGAATAGTATTTAAATAAGTAATCTAATGCTCGGGGAATCTGCCAATCTTCCGCAGGTTCATTTGCATATTCTGGTACTTCTATGTGGTCTAGACCCCTTTCTTCGGAAATTGCTTTTAATACATTTTTTCTTAGTTCTCTCATAAAAGTTAATTGATCTTTTATATAATCTTTGCCTACTACTGGACCGTGTCCGGGTATAACTATTTTAATATCAAGGCTTAACATATGCTCAAATGATCTTATCCAACCTTCGAAATCTTCAGTTGGATCACTAATAAAAGGCCAAAATCCTGCGGCAATTAGGTCACCTGAAAATAATACCTTCTCTTCCGGAAAATAAGCATAAGAAGAACATCCAGTATGTCCTCCTGAATGATAAAACTCTACCCTCAAACCATTATCGTGGATAATAAGCTTCTTTTCAAATCCCTTAGTAGGAATAATTATTTCTATTTCATCTATTATTTCTGCTAATTTGGGTTCTTCTTTTTTCCATTCATTAAAAGCTTCAATTGTCCAATGTTGCTCTTTTCTTTTCTTCATATTCTCAATCAAAATAGAAGAACCAAAAATTTCAACATCTTTAAATGAAGCAACACCAAAATGATGATCAGCATGGTAGTGAGTGATGAAAAGATATTTTATCGGTAATTTATACTTAGTTTCTAATTTTTCTTTAAATGTTTTTGCTTGTCTTGGATACATTAGAGTATCAATAACAATTATAAAATTATTTAATATGATTGCTCCTGCATTTAGATTAAAATAATCCTTGAAATTAACAAGTTGTGTACGCGATGTCACTTCTTCTAGCTCTATAGGCAATATTTTTGATAATTTTTTCATCTAATACACCTTATTTTTAGTTGAAAAAGTTTGATATTATTTATAGCTACTATTATAAATATACTATTTTTAAGGATATTATGACTAATTTTGTCTTAAGAAATCATTTTAATAGATCAAATAAAAATAAAAAATAGAATAAAAAAATTATTTATTAATTGCTTGGAAAGTATAAATTCCAACATTCCTTACGACTAGTTGTCCCTTTTCTTTTCTTTTCATTATTATCAACCATATTTTTTTGTTTTTTTTCTTAATTTTAATATATGTTTGCTTCGATATATAGTTATTATTGCGAAACTTCGCACAAAGTTCGAAGTTGTCTGAAAGTTATAGGATTGAGAAAAGATTTTTTTAACTACTAAACATGAGATAGAAATTGTCTAAAACTTATAACTCAGATATTTTTTTATATAAATGAGAAAAATGGATGATTTATTAAAAAATTGGTTAGCTGATCATCAAATTCACTATATTTTACATAAGCACCCAGCAGTATTTACTGTTCCTGAGGCAAGAGTACACTGTGGGCATATCCCAGGAACCCATTGCAAGAATTTATTTTTAAAAAATAAAAAATCTGGACAATTATATTTAATTACTATTCCTTATGAAAAACGTCTTGATTTAAACCAGTTCCGTAAAATGATAAGTGCACCAAAAGTTCGTTTTGCTGAACATGAAGATCTTTATAAAGTATTAGGTATCACTGCCGGAGCAGTTTCTCCGCTTGGATTAATAAATGATACCACTAATAGGGTAATTTTCATTATTGATGAAAATATGTGGAATGCGGAAGAGATTTGTTGCCACCCAAACATTAACACTGAAACTTTACAAATTCCAGGACCAGATTTCCAGAAATTAATAAAAGCTACTGGAACAACTATGGAAATAAAAAAACTTCCATACTTAAAAACTAATATCGCTGAAAAGGAATAATATTAGAAATATTTATAACATTTAATTTTCATTATTGATTAACTCATTAAGGTGTAATAAACTGTCATATACTGATTTTCCTTTTTTTGTAAGTCCAATATATTCTTCTCCATTACTTTTTTCAAGAATAATCAATTTTGATTCCAATAACTTATCTTTAATTCGTAAGAAGGAATTATAGTTACTAAAATCGGTTAATATTCTGTAAAAGTCCCCTTTTTCAGCTTTATACTCTTTAAACTGTGAAAGTACTTGAAAAGTATTAAAAAACCCTCGTTTATTCAAAACTGAATATAATTCCTCAAAACTCATATTATATCCCCATTCAATAAATATATTCTTATGAAGTCACATGGAAATATAATACTTATTTATGTTTGCATATTTTTGTCGGGATATTCATTTTAAATCATTATCAAAGACTTGAGTTAAAATAAAAGATAAATAAAAAAAGATAAAGTTAACACTGAATATACTTTTTCATGTGCTTACCTTATAATTATTTCAAAGCATTGCGAGCCTTTTCTATACTATCCACACCCAGAACTATTCTGTTATTCTCAGCAAAATAGATTAGATCTATATTTACACCTGCATTTCCTATTTTACGGGCCATCTTTCCTCCTGTGCCGGGTTTTCCCACAATATGACCAATATCCATAACAATTACTTCGCGCACAGCACGTACTTCAAACCCTGCATCTTCGAGAGCCCAACGAGCTGTTTCTTCATCCTCAACCAAAATGTGGACAACGGCTTCATTTTTTAATGGAAACCCACATAACCCTTCCATGTTAATACCCATTTTACCTAAACTTTCTCCCATATCAGCTAGAGTACCGGGTTTATTTTTTAAAATAACAGTTAAATCCTTCATTTTTCTATTCCTTTCATTTCTATTTATTTTTATTTCCAATTTAATACTTTTTTTGTTATCATTAGGATTTTTTCCAATGTTTAAATATGTCTTTTCCTTATTTAAGGTTTCTTTCAAAATTTTATTTTTACTAAATTCAATATGCTTTTAATATGAGAAATAAAAATATCATAGAATTTAGGATAACTTCAAAGTTTTGGCACTATAAAACATATATATCTATTTTACTTTTTTGTATATGAAATTCAATTTTTAAAAAAACTGTGTTAAAAAAAGTGGTGATTGGAATGGTAGGTGAAGATCCTATATATAATGAGCTCCGTAGAAAAATAGATGAGAGTATGCCTGTTGGACTTCCTGCATCTGAAGATGAAAAAGAAATTAGATTATTAGAAATTTTATTTACTCCTAAAGAGGCTAAAATCGCATTAAATTTAGGAGCACTACCTGAATCGTTAAAAAGAATTCATAGACGGGTGAATAGAAGCGGTATTTCCATATCATTGGAAGATTTAGAGGATGTCTTAGATAGATTAGTAGAAAAGGGAGCGATTTCGGGTGGTCCATTATTCCATAACAAAGAGAAAAATCTTAAAATGTATAGTCTAGCTCAATGGGCAATAGGAATATTTGAATATCAGGTTAATCGATTGACTAAAGAATTTGCCCAGTTAGCGTATGATTACACCATAGAAACATTTTATAAGGAATTTCATCGTAAAGACACTCCCTCACAAATTCACACGATTCCAGTAGAAAAGAGTATTATGCCTGAGCATCATGTAAGCACTTATGATAATATAAGAGATATAATCAATAACAAAGTGAGAAAAATTTCTTTGTTGGAATGTGTATGCCGTCAAGCTAATGATCTGCTTGAAAATCCATGTAAGTTGTCAGATTTGCGCCGTTGTTGTGTCTTGTTTAATGATTTTGCTGAAGCTACAATAGAAAATGGTGCTGCAAAAGAAGTTTCCAAGAATGAATTCTTTACTCTTTTGGATAAATACCAAAAGGAAGGTTTTGTTCTCCAACCACAAAATAATCAAAATCCTGTGTTTATGTGTGCATGTTGCGGTTGTTGTTGTGGTGTTTTAACCATGGCAAAGAAATTCCCACGCCCTACTGAATATTATTCTTCAAATTTTTATGCCAAATCTGATCCTGATTTATGTACCGGATGTGAAACATGTGTAGAGCGATGTCAAATGGAAGCAATTACAATTTTCGATGAGAAGGCTAAAGTAAATTTAGATAGATGCATTGGATGTGGAAATTGTGTCGTGACATGTGGATCAGATGCTATGACTCTCTATAAAAAAGAAGAGGAGATTGTACCTGCAGAAGATATGGATGATATGTATAAGAAAATTATAGAAAAAAAATTTATATACGCTGAACATTAGAGGGTGTATTGAAAATTTAATAGGCTAAACTAATTAGAATCAACTTTTTTCTTTTTTTATTTAATCTCCATTAATATAAATTTCAAAAAAGAAAATTAATCCAAATCAATATGTAAATCCTATGCACCTGATAATAAGGGCTATTATTTTTTTGAAATCTTAATGATATAACTTTATTAAGTATGATCTTAAAACTTCTTTATTTTCAAAGTAAAATAAGCTTTCTTCTTCCTTAAAGAAAGGTGTTAATAGACCTCCTCTCTTAAGCACATCTGTTATTTCAGCATCTTTTAATACAAATACTTTTGTCTTTTCTAAATATTCTTTAAAGGAAAGAATTATTCCCATTTCAATCATGTGGCCTCCTTTATCATGTTCAATAATCATGATGATTTCATTCGAAAATTTTGCTATAAGATCAAATTTTAAAATCAGATTCTCGATATGGGTACGTCTAAATTCTTTTTCAAAAAATCCAAGGTTATTTTCAATCTTATTTACTATATTTTGAACTTCTTGAAGTGTAGGAAAAGTTTCATCACTATAGGAGCCACATATAAAGACCTTGTTTTTATTTAGATCATAAACAGAAAAGATATTCGTAAATTCTTCTAAAAAATCATCCCATGCATTATCATGTGAAACTTGCATTTTCGGTTCCCAATTTATATAAAATGATATAGAAATTCGTTTATACTATAAATTATTATATATCAATAACAATTGCCTCAATTAATTTTGAGTTAAATTTAAATATGTGTCTATACATATTTAACATGGAATTAGATGAAATGTTAAATTTAAATAAAAGGAGGTAAAGGATTTGGAAACTCCAAAAAAACTTGAGAATCGAAGGAAAGAATTAGAAATCATATCAGAGAAAACCCGATATAAGATACTGCTTACATTATTAGCTAGTGAGGAGTCTCTCTCATTTAGTCGATTGAGGGAATTATTGCCATCTATTCCAGAAAATAGCTTGAATTATCATCTTAGTGTACTTAAAGATAATAATTTTATCAAAAATGAAAAAAGAATTGGATATAAGCGTTCAGAGCCTCGTTCATTTTATTCTCTCAGCAAAAAGTCGATGGAATTGCTTGAAAGTTTAGGATTGACTTCTGTAAAGGAAGAATTTCAAGCTTTATTTAAGCAGATGACATAATCCTGTAATTTGATAATGTCTATATACACTATTAAATACTACTGAAATTAAGTTATAAATTTCGTCTTTATTTTTCCCTCACCATCGAATTGAATGTTTATTATTTTAAACTTTTTGATAAAATTATAAATATTTTTAAAGAATCGAATTTATACAGTCTAGAATTCAATGGAGTTTAATAAATAAATATATATCAAATAAAAGAGGGTAAGATTATGCCATTTGTTGTCATATTTATGAAATACCCAAGCTATGTAGTAAATACTGTTGTAAAAAAAGCTCTTGAATCTGTGCAAAAAAACTTGTTTCCTGACGATGACTCTCTATATGAAGTTCTTGTTAGATCTGCTTGGAAAGTTACTGAAGATGGTTTAAGAGCTTTGAGTGTTTGTCGTGTAAAAGAGGGAAAACTTGAGGAGACCTTAAAGAGCATTTATAAAGAAATGATTTATTACTCAGAAATCGAGGGATATGAATCATCTGTAGAAGTTTGGGGAACTTGGCAAGAAGCAATTGAAGCTATGGGAATAGAAATTCCTGAGATGTAATTCAAGAAGAGGCTTTAAATAATAACATTTTTTTTTATTTTTTCTCAAGAACTCATTATTTAATCTTCTTATTGTCGTATTTCATTAATTTGTTTACTAAACTTAATAGCATCTTTCTCTCCTATCCAGAATAATTTTCTAAATCTTCTTTGATCGATTATTTGAGCTCCTGCTTTCTCAACTTTTGTTTTCATATAATCTAAAGCTTTTTTACCAGTGAATCGAGCTGTGTTAAATATAATTGCTTTTTTTCCGCTAAGACTTCCCATTCTTGTTAGTATTTCATCGAAAGCTTTCGGGGGTTTATCACCGTAAGTAGGCATACCAAAAATAATTAAATCGTAATTTATTGAATCGAGATTGCTCAATTCAGCTTCTATAGCAGAAAAATCTTTATTCTCGAATCTATCTAACATTTTTATCTTTTCAATAAATTTCCCCTTTAATTCCAATGGAAAGAAACTCACTTCATGGGTAATAAGAGATTTCGCAATAGCTTCTGCAGTTTTTCTTGTTCTACCACCCATAGTGAAATATATGATCAGTGTTTTCATAATTAAACGTAATTCTACGCCTTTAATAATCTTTATTCTGATGATTATTGTAATGATATTGAACAGAGAAGTAGGCGAAAAATATATGATTATTGAAAAGAGATATCTGAATTTGGGAACTGGAAAAAATTGGATGAAATGGAAGAAATTGGGCAAAATTATTATGATTTAGGGAATTTCATTGAAGCCTTAAAGTGGAATGAATAGGAATAAAGACTTTTATTAGAATATATACTTTTTTGTAAATATCCTTTAAGAAGTGTGTATTCATTTATTTGATTACACACTATTATAAAATGTAATAAAAAGGGATTAGAGGGTTTCTAATCTTAATTTTTACATTTTATATAATCTGAGATACACACTTCAATACACAACATTTAAATATGATAATACACACTTAATGATCAGAGAATAAAAAAATTATTCACACTCGAAAAAAATAATAAAAAAAATGGTGGAAAAAAAATGGAAAATGGTTATGAATATTACAAAAAAATAAAATCCCAAATTGATGCAAAAAGCGCCTTTAATGCCAATATTTATTATTAAATTCACTTTTTTTTCTTTTTTTTTTAAAGAAAGATTAATTTTTTACTAAAGTTACTTCTTTTGGATCTACATAGACTTTTTAATGAGAATTGAGATTATATTAATAGAAAATTAAGAGTTAGGGTTAGGTATATTATGCATTTTAAAGTGCAAAAAACTTGGATAGTAACACTCATTTTTGGATTGCCATTGTTATTTTTATTATTCTGGTTGATTTCGATCTGCAGTCTATTCTTGATGAGTCTGATAATTTAATGATCCAATATTTTACCTAATAAATCTTGGATTATTCCATCTAATTTATTAGCCAGTTCTCGATTCGCATCTCCACAGGAATTCACAATTATTTTAGATTGATTAAGGTATGATATTTGCCTTTTTTCATCCCATTTTTCCATATCCAACAAATTATCTATTCGATCAGCAATTTTAATTATTTTTGCCTCCTTTGAATAATTTTTGAAGTTTTCTAACCAATAATCCTTCTTCAGTTCCTGAGGTTTAGTCGATTCATTTACTATTGAAGCAACTTTCTTCCCAAATTTGTTTTCAATTTCTTTTATTGTTAGATTTGTATCTTCAAGTAAGTCATGTAATAAAGTAGCAATCATTAAATCTTCATTATCAAATTCATTAAAACCATAAGCTCGTAAAATTAAAGTGATCCTAATAGGATGTATTACATAAGGAAGATCATTATCTCTTTTCAGAGTATCATACTTTATAAATGCATAAGAAAGAGCATTCCAATAGTTTGAAAAATCTTTCATTTCATTAATCCTCCTTCACCTGTAATCCTTATATCGCAATCATGCACATTATTTCACATTAACTGATAATTATATAAATAATATTGACTACTGTTAATTACAATTCTTAAAAAATCATAAGATCATAAAAATTATATTATTAAGATTAAAAAAATGATTGTAGATGAATCAAAAGTATATGATCAATTAAGAGAACATCTTGATTCTTTTCCTATTGGATATCCATCAACTAAATCTGGTATAGAGATGGAGATTTTAAAATATTTCTTTACCCCAGAAGAAGCGAGTATTGCTTCCAAATTGAAGTTTTCTTGGTCAAAGGGATTTGAACCCCTAGAAGTAATTTATAAACGTCTAAAAGATACGGGACTCTCATATGAAGAGTTAGAGACCCATTTAAATACTATGGCTGGAAAGGGATTAATTCATTATAGAAAAGAAGGGGATAATAAATATGTTAGTAACGCCCAATTTATAATAGGGATTTATGAATATCAAGTGAATAGGCTTAATGAAAATATTTTAAGGAAAATATTTAAATATCTTAATGAAGCTTTTGGATTAGAAGTATTTGGTACAAAAATTTCTCAGTTTCGTACTGTACCAGTAGAAGAGAGTATCACACCCGAACACCATATTGCAAACTATGATGATCTCAAAACAATTATTAAAGAGGTGGAGGGGCCATTTGCCGTAATGAATTGTATTTGTCGTCAGGGTATGGATCTTTTAGGACGGCCTTGTAAGGCAACAGAACGACGCGAAGTGTGTATGGCATTTGGATCAATGGCTAGATTGTATATTGACCAAGGGTGGGGTCGCGAAATTTCAAGAGAAGAAGCTCTCAATGTACAGCGAAAAAATGAAGAGGATGGACTAGTGCTTCAAGCTGGAAATGCACTCAGACCTGAATTTATTTGTAGTTGCTGTGGATGTTGTTGTCCAATATTAATGGGAACAAAAATTTTTCCGCGACCTGTTCAATTTTTCTCGGCTAATTTTTATGCAGAAGTTGACTCTGAAATATGTTCTGGATGTGGTACATGTGTCGATCGTTGCCAAATGGAAGCAATTAAACTTGTCAATGAAGTTTCCAAGGTTAACAAAAAGAAATGTATCGGTTGTGGTAATTGTGTACCCACTTGCCCCGAAAGTGCAATTCAACTCAGGAAAAAAGACAAAGAGATTGATTTACCTCCAACTATGGATGATTTATATGATAAAATTTTAGAACGTAAATTAGAACTAAGAGGAAAAAAAGTTTAAATCTACTTCTAAAAATATAAAAAAATTAAAAAGTTAGTAACCTACGAAGGTTTACAATCTCTATTACTTCGTTTATTTTTTGATTTTCCTTGCAAGTTTCGCTGCAATTGGGACATAGGTTTCTACATCCAAAGCTGGAGCGACATTATATGTTTTAAATGTACCTAGAAGTACGAATCTCCACGCATTAGCATTTTGAGCAATGTCTTCGGCATTATCTGTATCTACAATTGCAATTCCCCAAAACTCGGGGTTAACATACCAGCTTTTAACATCCCATTTTTCTGCTTCGATATTAGCTTCCTAAATCTTCTGAAATGGATCTAAAATTGCAGATGGATCGATATATGGATCTAATTCATAATACACAACAAATAAAATTATTTCATTCACCCTTTTTTATAAAATTGGTATGAAAAGGAATGTTTAATTAAAATAAAATTTGACATTTTTTTCAAATTTTAAAATTTAAATAATAAATGAAAAAAGTATAAAGAATTTATAATAAAAAGGAAGAATATGGGATTTATTATCCCTTATCAATATTTTAAAAAAAATTTGTCAACAAATTTATTGAATCTTTGACTCTTCCTCGACTCTAATGGTTTCAGCTTTTTGTTTTAATTTTTCGATTGATTGGAGAATTTTTTCATGGTAAATTTTTTCAGTATCTACAATTTTTTTAAGAACATTTTGCATTGTTTCTAATTTGATTTTATTGAATTCTTCAGTTGCCGTTTTTACATCATTCTCTTCTTTAGTAGCTTTTTCTTTCGCAGCTTTCAATTTACTCTCAGCCAGTTCTATTTCATTTGGTTTTAATTTTTCTTTTGGTTTACTTTTTGTCTTATTAAGACTTTTTTCTGCTTTATCTAGTTCTTTTGCTGCTTTTTCAGCCTCTGATTGTTCAGTTTGAAGTTTTTTCAGGTTGATTAACAGTTCATTTAAGGGTGCTATATATTCATCTCGAAGTTTTGTCACCTTATCTAAACGTTCTTTCTCAATAATTTCAAAAGTATTTGCTAATGATTTGATTGCTTGTCCTAAAGAAGGTGTTTCAGTTTCAGCATAATTCTTTAATGCAGTAACAGCTTCTTTAATTTCCTTTGAAACATTTTCTTCAGCATTGATATATCGATTACTCTCTTTAATTACTTCGCTGATTTTATTACTCGTGATTCCCAAAGCATTGGATACATTATCTAAAAATTTTTTAAACAAATCATATCACCTTTTTTAAAAGTTCAGATATATTAAGCAAGCACACTTAAAATTTTTTCTTGTGGTTTATTGAAAAGCCTAAAAAGTTTAAGAATCTATTATTTATAAACAATATAGTGTTTTTTAAAAGGAAAGCTGTTATAATAAAGAACTTATCAAAAAATACATAAAATTTCTGCTCATCAACATATTATATTACCTTCTACTATAATGAACGTGACAATTTCGGTTTTCTAAACTTATTGTAAATCAGAGGGAAAGTTTAAAAAGTAAGTTATTCAATATTACTAACTAATCCATAATGCATTATAAATTACAAATTTCAAGTAGAAAAAAGTATGTTTTGTTCTCATTGTGGTGAAAAACTATTTGATACTGAGCAGAAATTTTGTCAAAATTGTGGTACTGAAATTCTGACCCCATCTAAAACAACTGACTATAAAACAGAAAGAATTCATAATGCTGTCCCCCCGAAAATAGTTTATATCCCAGTAACTCAACAAAAACAATTACAGAGGGGACTTCCTGGAAAATATTCTAAATTATGCCTTGCTCTGGCTTTAGTTTCAATCTTTATAGGTATTTTATCTTTAATTATAGGCTATAACTTTTATAGGTCCCTGTATTTGGCTCCTTATTACTATTTAGGAAGTTTAATAGTATCAATTGCGATCTTATTATCACGAGTGGGAGGTTTAGTTTTAGGAGTTTTATCTAGAGTAAATGGTTCAAAAGCCGTAAATTTCGAACCCTATAATGATACTGAGAAAGCTGGAAGCATTTTTGCAGTTTTTGGGATAATTATTAATGCAATAGGACTCTTTCTGTCTTTTTTTGGTCCATGGTCGTTTTTCAATCTCCCATTTGGATACATGTAACCTAATCAGAGTAAAGCTTAAAAATAAAAGAAAACAAAAAATTCTGCTCAAGAACAATCTATTCTCCTTAAATAATCGAACCATTCATCGCTCTAAATCCTGATCATTTTCATATTTTTAAGTATAAATCTATAAAAGAAAAAAGTAAAAATATTACTTTATAACATAATCCATCTGTCTCTAATCGAAATTTATAAAATAAAAAAAATATAGACTTTTTTATAGTTTTGGAGGATTGTTCTTTTCCCATTCTGGATATTTTTTAAGCATTATTAGAAATAAGAAAAAAACAAGTAAAATTCTGCTCTTGAACATGCTATATCCGTACATTCTTCTCACAAACCTAACTAGTCTTCCCACTAATATTATAAAATTGGTCTAATTGTTCAAAAATCTGAACATAAAAATGTTTTTAAACTCATAATGGATAACAATCATTGAAAATGAGGAGTATAAAAGGATTGAATCCTATTATATTTAAAATTATCAATGGCACCCTTGTATTATTAATTTTTATTAGCTGGATAAAAATTGCCAGTTTAAATTGGGTTGTCCCTGAATGGGTTAGAACTCTACAGCTTGTACATCGCTATAGTATGGAAGAATTATTTTCAAATCTAAACAATATGTCTATAAGCTTTATACGTATAAATTTCATCCCTTTCTTCGTTTTATTTTTTATTTCTGTTATAATTTTTTTTATAATGAACATCAAGAAAAGAACAACTAATCACATAGAAGAAATTTCAATCAAAATAATTTTTTCTGCGATAATACTTTCATCTTTGTTATTTATTTTAGTATTTAACATACCTAATTCAATAGGTTTTCTTGGTGTTATACTAGATTTTACCCCTGTGGGCTCTGTAACAAATTGGGAATTGATTGAATTCTATTTTAATTGTCTATCTGTTATAAATTTCATTCTAATATGTGTTTCTATTGTTGGACTTCTTTTACTGTGTGAATTAAATATAAAAAGTAAGATAGAAAATTTTATATTAAAAGGGCATGCATTCTTTAAGCCCCTTAATATTCTTTAAATTAATTATTATACAAGTAAGAAAAAAAATAAGGCTTGTTTTTTCATTTTCATTCTTTTATTAATATCCTAACTTTTTCTCTCGCTTCTTTTCTATGATCCGTTGTTTCTTTCTATCTTAGTATAAAAATCGCAATTAATGGACTCCCGTTCTTTAATCAATAATCTTTGAGAGGAATATATAAAAACCTAACAATTAAAATTCGAAAATGAAAATATCAAACATAGGTGTTTTAAAAGAATTCCATGATTTTGGGAAATTTATTCAAGCTGTTGCAATTTTAACGATTGTAAGCATTACAACTGGAATGGCTGGTTTTATAGCGTCGATTTTTATTTTTGTGGCAATGGCAAGTCTTAAAAGGGCAAATTATATCTTAAATAAGTCGTCTTTACATGAATTTCGTTCAAAATATATCAAGGGTTTTATATCAAGAATATGTGGTATGGTTGTCTTGATTATCGGAGGGATTAACGTTGCTTTCTTTTTCTTTATCCCAACCCCATTCCCTATCTATATTTCGCTCTCTGTACCTATAGTTCTTATGATAGCGGGTATAGTGTTCATATATGCGGGCGTGGCAGCTGAAATGAAAGCATGGAAAAATCTGAAGATATTTTTTGAGAATAACTTTAAGATGTTTCCAGCTAATATATCCGAAGAGACAATTAAAGGATGTGATTATCTAAAAAGAGGTACACTCTTAAGTTCATTATGGTTTTTAATCATTCCGGCAATCATCGGATTTATCTATCAAGTGAAAGGGTATTTTATGCTGGCATCATTAAAGAAATTATCGATTGATGACGCTCCAGAATCTTCAGAACTGGAAACAACTTCAACTAAACCTCAAATAGTTAACACAATTGATCGAAAAATCAGTTTTTGTCCAAATTGTGGAGCCAAATTATCTGAACTAGGAAAGTTTTGTGCTTTATGCGGTTCAGAGATAACCTAAAATTTTTTTTTAAATTAATATTTTCTCCCTTTTTTTTTAATATCTACTTTTTCAATATATTGGCTAAAGTTTTACTTTTTCAACATAAAAAATTGAGAAAATAGAAAAATAAATAGAAAGGATAAGATATCTAATTAAAAAAAAAAATTTTGGTTATAATAATTGTATAATTATATCTTTCGAATGAATTAAACAATAGCTAATTGAGATGTCTTAATAAGATTTGGTCCAATATGGATTGGTTTTAATAAGCTTTTTACATCTCCATTACAATTTTGAAAACAATTCTTTAATTCTTGAATTACTTCTTTCATTTGCACCTTATTTATATCTCTTTCGAGGTTCGTCTCTTCATTTCTTATCTTTATAATTGGAGAAGTTTGATAGGGTATACCCTTATTAGGTTTTAACTCTCTTATAACTTTCTTTAACATATTTATCTCTATCTTTAAGAACTTAATCTCTTCTTGTATATTAATAGGATTATCATGAAATTTTACAATTCTATAACAAGTGGGCCCATACCCTAATTTAATGCTTTTAACTGATTTTAAAACTCTTCCACATCTCTTACACAAAGATACCATTTTTAGCTCCCTTACATAATAATATACTAAAAGGTTTTTTCTTAACTTGTTTTTGATCATAATAAAAATATGCTAATTTATAATTTTTGAATTTTGTCGGATGATCTTTAGGGAACGAAAAATCAAACTTTTTTGCTTATATTTAAAGAAAGATAAAATTTCATGGTTAATTGATTTAACCACCTGATCAGGAGGTACAATCTTATGTCTAAATGTAAATTTTTTCATATAATTTTCATTGGAATCAGACTATGAATTTACCTTTTCATGAAAAATAAATAAAGAGATATGAAAATGATTAGTTTATTGAACAAAAATTAATAAGGAAAACAAAAAATTAGTAATTCACTTAAATTTTATGTATGTATGTCCTTTATCTTCAAGAATTTTAAATAATAAGACTCTAAATACTAATTCTACATTCTCTCCTGTTTTTGACGAACATTCAATATATTTATGGAACTTATATGATTTCATTATATCTAACACTTCATCTTTTTTACAAACTCTTTGTTGTTCAAGGTCTAGTTTACCACCAACAATTATGAGAGGTACATATCTAACTGTCTTCCCAAATTCTGGAAGCCAATCATTTAAAGCAATTAAACTTTCATAATTAGTAAGATCAAACATAAAAATTCCTCCAGCTGAACCTCGAGCATATGATGATATCAGGAATTTAAACCTCTTATGACCACCAAAATCCCATACTTGAAGTGTTATTATTCCATTCTCTAACTCTAAGTATTTAACATGTACTGATGCCCCAAGCGTCGCTTGTATATTTTCATGAAATTCATTTGTGATATAATGATCTACCAATGTTGTCTTTCCAACACCTCTATCCCCGAAAATACAAATCTTGTAGGTTAATTCTAATCCTTCTTGTCTAATTCCTTCCATTTTTTATATAATTATATTTCTTCTCGTCTTTATAGATCCATAGTATTCATAAAATATAAATCACATATTTTCCACCCACTGATATAATTAACTTATTGTTAAATTTCTTAACTGAGGAATTTTTAAAGACTTATAGATCTTCTCTAATACCTAAATAAAGTATAAAAAGTGGAAGATAAATCCCTTTCAATATATTAGTTAAAAGAAAAAAGAATATAAATTCTGCTCATGAACATACTCCATATCGTTTTATCTTATCTTATCGCTCCAATCACCATCTTTACCCTCACACCCTGAGTCTGAATTTTTTCTTCAATGGAGCGGTAAAAGTATCATAAACAGTAGTAAATTTTTCTCAATAGTAGTAATTATGACATTAACGTTTAAAAACAAATCTTACTTTATGGTCTATACACAAGAAATTTTAACTGGAGTATGAACAATGAATGAAATTCTCGTGAAATTAGTGTGTAAATCGTGTAAACATGAGGAAATGCTCAACTATAAGAGATTAGAACAGTGTCATCAATGTGGTTCCACTAATTTAATGATTTTTAAAACCATAAAAAATAGAATAAAAATAGTGTGCAGAGATTGTGACTATGAGCGAATTTTTATGTGTCCCTTAACAGAATGTCCTCAATGTGGGACTCCTGATATTATGATATCTTTCCCAGAAATAGAGACAAAAACTCGTAGTGAGATAATAAAAGAAAGAGACATTGAAAAAAAAAAAGAAAAAATGAATTGGAAAAAGAAATTATTTATTATCTTTTATGTAATTCTTATACTTGGTGTAATTGGTGCCGTTATTGGTTTAAGCCTATATGTTCAAAACTTATTTGAAACATGGGGAGTAGAATTACCGATAATAATTACTATTATAATTGTTATAATACTTCTAATTTGTATGTACTTATATGACAAGACACACCATTGGGCCTTCTAATTTCTGCAGAAATCCCCAAATTACATCCAAAAAATTATTCACAAAATCATGTATGACTTGGCTAACTAAAAAAAAAACAAAAGTGAAATCCGCGGTCATGAACATACTCCAACTCGTCTTATTTCACCTTATAGTTCCCTACGTACACCCCCACCTCACTAATCCCGTTTTATACTGATGTCCTCATCTCATATACAATCAAATCCCAGGTAGACAAAATAATTTTTTTACAACTATTTTCTGGGCTTTTACTGGTAGTTTTCAGAATAAACTTCATAATTGATAAAACAAAAGAATAAATAGACAAATTCTTAAAAAAAAGTATGTTTTCTCAGCATTTAATTCAATTTTTACCGTTCTTGAGTGAATAATAAAAGATTTTTTTCTTTTTATCCTCGTAAAATTACAATTATGTAAAGTTTTATATAAGTTTTTGTCGATATTTTATACACATATTTTATTTAAAAATGGGTTTATGAATTAATAAAAAAAGGGTGATTAAAATAACACATGTTAGAGCCTTAACCGCTGATGAAGAGCCAGAGAAACTCCTCAAAAGACTTAAAGAATTGGTTCCTGTCTATATAGTTGCATTATTCAGTTCAGTTATAACTATTTTGGATTTGATAGCTACTATAAATTTATTAGTAGGTCAAATTTTCGTCATTGTATTAATAATTACGGCTGTTGTTGTTACCTACTATTATGAGAAAAATAAGATGAATGTTGATGATAAATGGCAAATTATCATCGCAATGATAAGTGGAGGACTCTGGTTATTTGCAATAAACACAAGATTTTTTCCATTAGGAGATATTATAGAGTTAAGTATAAGATTAGTAGTGGCTGTGTGGACATGGATAATTATGCTGTTTTTTAAATAATCTTCTTAATTTTTTTTTAATATATTAATTAACACTCGTGCTATTGAGAGTGGCAGGCTAAATAGGTCGCTTGAAAGCTCCCTACTTTATACATTGTATAAAAACCACCATGTCTCATCAAACTCCAAGTAGATGGATACATCTTATTGGAGGAAGCTATATTGTAATTCCTTCTAATTTCTTCCTCAATGGAATATATTAAAAATATATCTCCCTTTCCCTTCCCCATCTCTGATCCCTCGTTAACAGTACAAAAAATAGAATTAGAGATTTAGTTTCTCTAAAACATTTATTAAGGAATAAATGGCTCGACAAAGTTTTTTTGGAGGATGTACAAATTGATCAATGTGAAAATATGTTACAGCCTTATATGGTAACAAAACAGTTGAAACATCTACATCACTCACGAATTTTGTAAATAAGTATTCGGTTGTACCAAAATGAGGAATCTTTTTCATCTTTTTAATCAGTTCCTTTTTTTGATTTAAATTTGCAACGAATTGATTAGAAAGGTTATTTGAGTGTATTAATCTTACAATTTGTTTTAATTCTTCTCTTGTCTCCTCTGAAAATTTAATATATCTTATTAAATCAAGGAATAGATTTGATTCAATTATTTCATAAGGAAAAATATCGGGAAGTTTTTCTTCGAGTTTCTCAAGTCTATCTAATAATTCATGCTTTTTCTTCTCAAATGGAGCAAAATAATAATTTCCTCCTTTATGTCTCTTTCTATTACATACTCGTCCAAAAATGACTGAACTTGTTATAGGAAAATCCAAAACTCCACACCATATATGGATTGGTATAAAAGACGTTTTTGTCTCCAACATATCACTCTTATATATCAATTTCTTAAGGTGATTATTGAAGTCAAATATAACCTTTACAAAATTACTTGTATAATTTTGAGCAAATTTAATTTGCTTCTCAATTTTTTTTATCTCCTTTTCATCCTTGTTCAATTTTTGATATTCTAATTTCGCAATTTCCTCATATGGATTGAGTCCTTTAATAGTATAATTGGGAGGTTCTTCTAACTCGAATCCATCCGTAACATTATCAATAGCTTTTTGTGCTACTTTTTGATGACGTTGTGTAACGTTGTTTTCATCATATCTCATTTAACATACACACTCTACTTAATCCCTCTTTTAATAAAATATTATATCTTTATATTAGACTTTCAAGTTTAAATAATCTGATTATGTGGTAAAAGATTTCATGTAGAGAGCCTTTTAAAAATATCACCAATGAGAATTGTTGTATGATCAGAAATTTCTTTCAAATAAAATAACGCGATATCCTCATCTTGCTGTTCTAATACTTTCTTAGCCAATTCTATGTCTTTTTTTGAAATTTCTAGTTGCGTACTTGAACTTAATTCCAAAGCTTCTTGGAAATATTTTAATCCCTCATCAAATTGTGTTTCTTCCAGCTGAATATTAGTTGGCTTTACTGAAGTTAACATTTCTATTTTTTTCTTTAAGAAGACTACTCCCTTGAGACGAAGCGAAATGACATCTAATTCTTTATTCAATTGGTCTCTTTCACTTGGAACAAGAAATTTCGTTTCAACGATGGTTTTTAGCATATTAAAGACTTTTTCTTGATGAAATTCTTTTTTTAGTGGTTCACTATATTTTGAAGCCCCTCGTGCAATAAAGAACCCACCAGCCATGAAAGCAGCTGCTGCAAATTGACCATAAACCGCAAATGCTGGATTCATTAAACTCCAAAATGATTCTCCTGTTCCAAAGAACATTAGTACTTGATAACCACCTAAATAAAAAAGAGCACTACCAGCTAATATAATAGGAGCTGCTATAGCTGCATAAGTAGTATGTATACCTCTTATTATAAGTGAACCTGCACTTATAATAGCCACAATATTACCTATTATTACAAAGACTGTTGATACGATAGAAACTGTAAGTAACTCTTCATTCCCAACCCAAAAAACGTCTAAAACGCCCATATCAACTACTCTATTGTATCCAAACATCCACATATCCCATGAATAAATATCTGAAACCCTAACACTCCCTGCTGGTGTAGTTAAAGCATAGAAACCAATAGCACTACCTATAAGCAATAAGATCCAGCTAAAAAATCCCAACTTCTTTACCAAAGGCTTTTTTCTTTTTTTAGTAATGGGAATTCTATCTTTCTCGATTGGTTTTTGGTTACTGAGAGGTCTTAAAGGTTCTATTAATTCCTTAATAATAGGTTCTCCGCAATTAGGACAATTCTTCATGTCTTTATTGAGTGACGCTCCGCATTCATGACAAAAATTATGTGATTTCATCTTAATATTTTCTACCCTTTATTGTATTTCGCTAGATTATTTTGTACTGTAAAATTCTTTATTATTTAAAATTAACTATACTCTTTTGAATTTGCTTTAAGAAATCTTAATAAAGAAAGTCAATAAATCAAAATTCTATAAAAATATAGAAAAATTAAAAAACTTGCTCTAGAACATACTCCATCTCGTCTTAATTCGCTCCAAATACCATCTTTACCCTCACGCCCTAAGTTTGAACCTTTTGTTTCTCCTTTCAACACCATAAAGTCTAACACTCTAACAATTATTTTCTATAAATTTTCATTGAAATCAGACTCTGTATTTACCTTTATTGTATTTAATGGAGTCATCTAATTCGATTCAGCTAAAAAAATTCGGAAAAACAAAATTAAATGATTATAAATGAGATTTTAATTAGGAATAAATCTCTATTTAGCCTTATAGGTAGAATTTCATAAAAGCTTTTAATAATGTTTCTAATCTGATATCATGAGTTTAATAATAAAGCTAGCCTTTTTGTTTACTCCTTTTATTAGATTAATTAATTTGATTAAAAGGGTTGTATCTCGCTACACTAGACAATTTTGCTCATTAGAACCATCTAAAACAACTTTTAAACTAGGCTCATGGAATAATGAAGCAACTGTCCAAACAAAGTATGGTATGATCTCTGGTTTATCTGTAAAGAAATATTGGTGTTGGAAGGGGATCTCTTATGCAACTCCCCCAGTAGGATCACTTCGTTGGAAAGCACCACTTGATCCTGCCCCATGGATCGGAAACCGCAAAACAAAAAAGTTTGGGAATTCTGCAGCACAAGTTATGCCTTTTTTAGGTCCAATTGGTTCAGAAGATTGTCTTTATCTTAATATTTGGCGTCCTAAAACTCCAGAGATAAATTTACCAGTGTATTTTTATATCCATGGAGGAGGAAATTCAATTGGTTCATCTGCAGAGGTTGCTTATTATGGTAATGCAGTCGTTGAGAAATCTAACTTATTATACATCTCAGTAAATTACCGTCTTGGAGCAATGGGTTGGTTCATACATCCTGCAGTGACATGTAATGGTTCTCCTGAAGATAAAAGTGGTAATTATGGTACTCTTGATCTGATAAAAGCCTTGGAATGGGTACGAGATAACATAGAAGCATTTGGAGGGGATCCTAATAATGTTACAATCGCTGGGGAATCTGGTGGTGCCTTTAATGTTCTCTCACTCCTTATTTCTCCGACCGCAAAAGGACTCTTCCATCATGCTATTGCTGAAAGTGGATTATCTCTAATTTCTAATACTAATACAGCAGAAGCTCAAAGCATCGATCTTCTTATTAACCTCCTCATTAAGGATCGTAAAGCAAAGAATCAAGTAGAAGCTGGACAAATCTTAGAGAAAATGTCGGGAAAAGAGGTTGAGGAGTATCTTCGGTCAAAATCAGCATTTAAAATTTTGAAATGTATACCCAAAATGGATTTTGGGATGGCTCAATGGCGGACTATTTTCACTGATGGTATAGTAATACCAAAAGAAGGGTATGATATATTTTTAACTGGAGATTGGGCAAATAAAGTCTCACTAATTATCGGTTGCACAAAAGATGAATTAAAGCTCTTTGGCAGCTTCAGAAAAGACCCTCCCAAGAATACAAGACTGTATGATTTAGTTTGGGGTTATCGATCCCTACTGTGGCGCGTGAGTGGTGTTGATTCCTTAGTAACTATGATGAATTCAAATACGAATGTACCTATTTATGCTTACCGATTTGATTGGGGTAGCCCAGATAAAAATGGTATGAGTGTTCTGCCTAAAGCGATGGGTCGAAACTTAGGGGCTCATCATGCTGCAGAAATTCCTTTCTTTTTAGGAATGGGTAAGAGTTCCATATTCATACTGATAGGAAAAACGCACACTAAGCGTAATCGATTTGGTCGGGAAAAGTTGATAGACTTATCCATGAATTATCTTGCCAATTTTGCACGAACAGGAAATCCAAACGGAGAAGGTTTACCTAATTGGTATCCTTGGAGTAATATTAAAGGAAAAGATAAAATTCTTGTCCTTGATGCTGATATTGATGATTTAAGGATTTCCTATTTAAATGATATACTTACTGTGAAGAGTGTTATTGACCTCATTAACTCTGAACTTAGAGAACCTGAATTAGGGACGATCCTCTCCTATCTTAATGAGTTGATACCATTTGGTGTAAAAGAACCTGAATTATAAAAAACTTTTTTCAAAGGTATTTTCATTGAAATCAGACGCTGAATTTACCTTTCCATTCCAATTTCACAGGAAATTAAGGCAAAAATTAAATAGATTCGAATTATGTGTCTCTCACATTCCTTTTTGAATATAAATCCTGAACCAATTGTTTTAGATCTTGAAATTTTTCGTCAGGGAATGAATATCCCATTTTATCAGCAATTTCTTTGACGATCCAATCAAATAATTCCAAAGTTTTTAGAAGTTCTTGCCAGACATCATCCTCGTCATAACTACTATAAATATTTTTTAGTTCATTTAAGATTCGTTGGTCAACCCACTTCTCAAAAAATCTTTTTCGATAGATGTTCCTTAATAGATCTTCCTCCAATTCACACTGTAAACCTTGGTAAGCATAAGTGTGCCACATGATATATTCATAAAGATCATATACCTTAAAATCAGAACAGGCACTTCTTGCTCTCCAGATTTCACCTCGTCGAATTAACTTAGCCACCATATAGAAAAAATGTAATAATTCAGTCGTTCTCTGCGAAAATTTATTTTCTGAAGGCATGTTCTGATCCATATAAACAACCTTAGCGTTATACACATAAGCTGGTTTTGATTTCTCTCTTTTCGCAAGAAGAGTAAAGATTTGATCTAGAACACCATCCTTATCCAAAATTATACGCCACCCAAAGCCCAAGAGATCCACCCAATCTACAAATTCTGGGTGATGATCTAATAATTCAATATATTCTTCTTTATCATAGAGAGATACAGCAAAATCAACTTCCAATCCACTCTTAAACAATACTCGATGCTCTTTAGATAATCCTGGTATTTGATATATGTAAGATAACACAGGTTCCCCAAAATTAATTAACCATTCGGAACTATTAGTTAGGTGATCTGGATTAATTGTATAAATAACAATGTCTAAATCAGCCCATTCATCAACAGGGGACTCCTTTTGCGCTCGAGTGCCCACAACTACTGCCCCACGAATATCATCATTTTGATTAGCCCATATAAGGAACTGTTCTTCCAGATCTTTATAGAGTTGATCTCTTTGGGTTTCTTCCTTCATACATTTTGTTTGATTCAATAAAATTTAAAATTTTCCTAATCTTCTTTTGTTTTTTCGAAGGAATTATCATTGAATTCCGACGCTGAATTTACTTTTTCATGAAAAATAGAATAAGATTATAAAAACCTACTCTAGAACATACTCCTTCTCGCCTTATCGCTCCAAACACAACACACTTACCCTTACGCTCCTAGCTCGATTCTAAAAATCTCAAGTAGATGGAAATTACAACTAAAAGTTGCAGAAGATATAGGATTGGGTTCGAGGGATTATAACTTAATTGAGGTTATAATAGAAAAAGAAAAAGATTAAATTTTGAAATTATATCGATATGATTTTTAATTACTGGAGGAATTGGTTTATAGCGTTCACAACTTCATTTCCCTTTACATTGAACTTCTTTTCAATTTTTTTGAGGTCTATATGATTAAACATTCCATCAGGCCATTGGTCATTAAGAATCTTAACAACATTCTTCACTATATCTGTATTTTCTGTGTATATGTCTACTTGACTCACATAATTATCCGCTGACATAGCAGAAAATCCCGCAATTTTAGAAGTGACTTCAATATATGCGGCCGCTTGAGGAGCAAGAATAAAAGACCATACAGTTCTTGCACTTCCAGAATCATCTCTTTGACATGATTGATCAAAACTTGCCACCCAATCATTTATAGTATAGACAAATCTAGGTGTGGTTGTTGAAAACTTTCTTTTAATTCCTGCGGGTTGACAATAAAAAGTGTATTTGGGAAGATTCATCATCCCCATCGATTTTGCTTGCTTTTGTACTGCTTTGCCCATATATATACATCTCTTTTGATTATAAATATCAAATATGTATAATAAAAAAAGATAGGTTAATAGATAATATTAATCTATATCTAAAATTTATCGACCCCAAGTTCTTTTTTTCTTCTATATTTACCTGGCGAGCTATCACAATTCTTTGAGCTTTTCACAATGAGGACACTTGGGCATAGATCTTCTCAGGTTTTAGAAAAATATATAATTAATTGTAGAAAACTGCTAAAAATAAGAAAATAGAAAATAAATAACTTGCGCTAGAACATACTCCATCTTCTCATCTCAAATCTCTCTCCAAACACTTCTCTTACCCTCACACACAAAACCTGAACCTTTGGTTCCTCTTTCGAACGCCACACACTTGTGCGGTTGAGAGCGGCAGGCTAAATAGGTCGCCCGAAAGCTTCCCACGTACACCCCCGCCTCACTAAGCCCGTCTTATACGGGAGCACTCGTCTCGCATACTCAGTTCGCGTCACCGCGCCCTGTTCTCGTTTACTATGAAACTCAATATTCTGACTTTGGTCATATCCAATAATAATTTTTACAGAATATATTGGGTAATTGTCAGTTTTCTATAAAAAGAATGGTAAGAGACTATAGTTATGAAAGCTTAAGAAAAAAATGTAACATTTTGCCTTGTATCAGATGATTTACTTCTATAATAAAAGAAAACCACATATTTCGCAATTTTTCATATCACCAAATGTAATATTATTGCAAATTGGGCAGATATTAACGGTCATAATCTCATTATTTTGAATAATTTCTGGATTGCTCCTTTTTGACTCAATTATAGCTCTGACTTCTGTAACCATCGGATCTTCAGACTTTATAATCTTCGGTTCAATTTTAGATTCCAATTCTTTTAAGTAATCGTTGATATCTTTCTTTTTTATATTATTTAATTTTGTAACTGGAGGAATTTTTCCGATTTGAACATTAAATACAAAAATCTTGTCAAGTTTCAATAAATAAAAGCAGTTATGGCATCTAAAAATATGTGGCACTTGTATAATTGAGCTTACAGCCCATTGTGCCCAACAAATTTTATGTGCGAATGTCCCACATGAAGGACATTGCAGAATGCCCTCGATATCTTCCTGAAAGCAAATTGAACAATGAGCATGTTCATTAATAGCCTTAGGGTTATCAGCTAAGCTTAAAAAAAAAGCATAGGCTTCTTTATGAGCGATTTTTAATTTATACCTTGAGTGTAGATATTCCATTTTAAACTTCTTTATTGCCAATTCATTTAATAAAGGTTTCAGATCTTGAACACTCTTTATCTGATAAAATTCTCCATTGCAGGAAGTTGCTATTTTGTGTAATTTATCGTTCTCTTCATGATTATTTGTCTCGATGCTTATTATATCTATATAAAATGGTAGATTTCTAAGATCCTTAACTAATTTTTCTATTATGGGAAATTGGTCAGGAGGAATTCTGTAAGCACTTTCATCCATTAGAACTAGTAATCGAAATAATTTTTCTGAAGTTTTTTTAAAAGTTTCAATAAGTAAAGAAAGAGCAAGGAAAATGCCTCCAAAAGTATTCGCTTTTATAATATCATCCTGTAATGATTTTAAGGTCTTTAGAACATATTCTGGGTCGAGAGTAAAATGATTTAAATAATTTGGTCCATCATGAAGAAATAAGACAAAATTAAATCTACTAGAAGGATCGACTTTACTCTTATTCTTCATAAAATCAGAGATTGCATTATAAACTTGCCTAAATTTTGTAGTCTCAGGAGAAAAACCATAAAAAATAAGACAATCTTCACTAATCATTGTTGTCATATTACAATTTAAGATTTACACTAATAATAAAAATAGAGAAATATAAATTTCATAGAAAAATTTTCAATGTTAATCTAAAAACCAAATAGACCATTGATTAGCTTGTAGGGGAAAGAAAAGCTTGAAAGAAATCCATTCAGCGCACAATACAAACAAACCATCATGCCCTAAGCCTGAACCTTGCGCTCCTTTTTCATTCTCATCTAATTATAATAAACTCTAAATCGATTTTATAAATAATTAATCCTTGCTAATTATACCACCATGATAATATAATCTGTATATCTCCTCTCCTCTAAAAAATATTGTTTCCTTACCAAAAAAACTTTCAAAATTTCCTTCACTCTCATCAATGTATTTAAGATCTCCTTCTATATAGTTATTTGGTCCACGATAAGGTCTATCCTCTCTAACTAATCTCATTGCTTTCTGTAAAAAATTATAGACTTCTATTGCTGAAATTTGATGCCCTATTACACTTCCATAATAGTTCATTCCCCAGATAAACTCTCCATTATCAAAAACAACTTCTTCCCCAATGAAGGGGTTGAATCCATAATATCTATCACGGTATAGAAAATTTCCTTCTGAATATTTTAACTCTTTGCAACCATCCTGGAGAATTTTTTCACCACGTTCACCAACACTCGCATAGGTTTTAGTTTTTGCTCTAACAAGAAAATTGCTTAATTCCATACATATCCTTTAAACTTCGATTTATATAAACTTTATAAAGTGAGGTAATTACTTATCTCTACAAAAGTCATAAATTTTTACTAAAACCTTGTATTCCTCTTTCGAACGCCGCACATATCTATCTCATAATAAATTTTAACTCCATCCTTGGTAAAATAAGGGATTGGGCATGTACCTTACTGTTCTTAAATTTAATTAATATACAACCAAGAAAAAAAGACTAAAAAAGTTGCTCAACAACACACTCTTTACTTTCTTAGGCATTTAATTAATAAGTTAATTTTAACTTCAATATATAGGTCTTTGAAAAATTAATACAACTAAATGATACAAATAAACCCATGTCAATAATTTATTATACTGACAATCCAGATAGAAAAAGATTTGTAACATCATTGCTATCAAGGTTTATAAATAAAATTGAAGGAAAAGTGCTTATAAAAGTAAATCTCGTTTCTTATAATCCATACCCTACAACAACTCATCCTGAAATGATTGAAGCTGTATATAATCAAATCAAATCTAACGCTTCGGAAATTATTTGCGGGGATGGCCATGGCTTAGATGTACCTACAAAGAAAGTAGAAAATCACCCAATTATAGAAAAGTGTAAAGAATTGGGTATTTCTTTCATAAATTTCTATGAACATTCTTTTAAAAAAACAAAAACTTCTCGAGGATTTACATTAAAAGTCTCTGAAATCCCTTTTCAACAGGATTATATAATTTCTCTTCCAGTTTTAAAGGATCATTTTATTGTAACCCTTACTAATGCTCTGAAAGATAAATTTGGATATTTAGCAAAAACTGAGCGTCTAAAAATGCACGCTAAAGTTAAAAGTATTTACAAAGGAATTGCTGAATTAAACACTGTGCTTAAATCTAATTTAATTATATGCGATGCCTTGAAAGTGTTAGTAAAAGCTCAAGAGTTTAGACATGGTGGAGAAGAAAAAAATCTGGGTTACATTTTTGCGGGAACCGATCCTGTTGCTTTAGATTATTACGGTTATAAATTATTGCACCCAATTTCAATAAAAATGAAAAATATAGAGGACCCACTACAAATTAAATATATAAAATATGCCTTAGATTATAACGTTGGTTCTAAGGATTATAATTTGGAAAAAATTTAATAATTCGAGTTGATCTCTTTAAACTGGCTTAATAACTTTCTAATTAATCCTTTTGGAAAAAAGTATGACTTCTGGTACTCACACTGTATTTGTCATGAACATACATTACTTCTCTCAAATCCCTCCAAATACTCGACTCACCCTCATCCAGAAAAAAAATTAAAAGCCTTATTTTATAATTTAATTTAAAGATTGGAGTAATAAATCCATTGAAATTAACGATTTATGAATATACTATTCCTTGGAGGATCCCAACTCTCAAGGAGAAGATAATTGATTTGGAATCTACTGGTGTTGGAACTGAAAGTGATCCTTTTATAATTGAAAATGTAAGAAATCTTCTCAACTTCTTTGAAATTCATGATTTCAAGCAATTTATTATATTTCGAAATTGTAAATTTCAGTCTATTATTTTTAGAAAATGTCAGAATATTCATTTTGATAGTTGTAGTATGGATTCAATAACATTAGAAGATTGTACCCAATTTTTGTTCACAAATATCATTGTAAATGAATTTCTGACTTTTCTTCATACTACTAATGTTAAAATTGAAGAATCTACAATAAAAAAATTGAAAAATTATAAATCTAATGAGATTAAAGTACGAGATTGTGATATTAAAAGAATAAAAGAAAAAATGTAAAACCTTTGCTCAAGAACATACTCCACTCTTCTCAATCTCAAACCGTCCAAGCCTTATCGCTCCAAATACTCAAACTTACCCTCACGCCCTAAGCCTGAACCTTCTTCTTACAACGCTTCCTAAAACGCACCACATCACCATCATAAAAAACATCGATCCCAGCACCCCCTAAATACGCCTCCACAGCCCTCTTTAAACGCCCCTCCACCACATGTCTCCAATCTATAAGCATGTACAAATAACTCCGCTCAAACCTCACCTCCTCCGCCTCATACAGATTAAACTCCTCCAACAACCGCCTCAAAAAACTTCTGAATGCCTTAGGAACTCCAACCCTCCGAAACCCAACCACCTCTGCATCATAAAACACCTCGATCCCCTCGTCTCTCAAATATGCCTCAAATCCCGCAGGTAAGCGCCCTGCCTCTACATATTCTGCATCAAATACTATATACAAGTAGTCACGCTCGAATATCACCTCATCGGAGCCACGACTTGCCATCTCCTCCTCTAATCGTTTCAAAAGTTCATTAATTGCCTTCAAAGAGTCGCTTACATCCCTAGACATGACATCGCTCACTAATATTTAAAAAAACAAAAAAAGTAAAAACTTGCTCATGAACATACTCCACCAAATTTTCTCAAATCCCTCCAAATACTCCAACATACCCACTCGCTCTATATCAATAGACTCCAAGACTTTTTAAGAAATCTCTACCAAAACTTGTTAATTCGTAATAGGAATAATTCTTTTGGGTTTCTGATTTCTTATAGAAATTTGTTATCAAACTACCTTTCATAAGTTCTCTTAAGTGAAAATTAAGCGTGCTTGAATTCAATTTTGTGATCTTCAAAAGGTCTGAAAATGCTAGTTTTTCTTTTTTAACTAGATTTGAGATTATTTTTTGTCTGTTTTCATTTCCTAAAGCTTCTAATGCTTTTTTAATTTCAGGTGGAAATATTATTTCTTCTTCTAACATAATATCACAATTAATTAAACTAAATCATAGTATTTAAATGTTGAGTATAATTTACTCAAGTTGAATTTTTTCAACAAATTGCTTTTAATAATTATAAATACACATAATATTATAAATCCTAAGTCATCCAATGGAACTCGCCTAAATCATGAATGGAGATATGCCGTCTCCCGAAAGAGAGGAATTTAGAAAATTTGTCAATAAGAAAATAAAACAAGTAAATAAAAAAAAAAAATTATGTAGGATTATTATATTTGGATCCTACAAACCTCAAGAAAAAGAATTTCTTGAACAACTAAAAAATGACCTTAAAAACGACGGCTATGAAAATACTTGGCTAGTTGAAGATTATCCAAATTTCAAGGATTTAAATGTAAGAACCAAAAGCATCGATTCTCTTGAATTTTCACACATAAATCTTTTCATTATAACGGGGGAAAAAGGAGGATTTACTGTTGAACTTGAACATTTAGTACAAAACGCATCAACTCTTTCATTTAAAACAATTATACTGTATGAAAAAAAATTAATTGATGACTCAGAGGTTGATTCGCTATCTCAATTACATATTGAAGGACTCAAATCAGCTATTATTAGATTATTTTCTTTTGATAGGAGTAATTATAGTGACCTCATCCAGTTAATAAGAGGGCAAGTTTATGCTTTACATTATCACTATGTAATTAATGAGAAAAAATATTAAAAAATATAGAAAAAATATTTATGAACATACTCCAACTCGTCTCATCTAACCTTATCGCTCCTTCCTACGCACACAAACCCTCACGCCCTAAGCTTGAACCTTGCGCTACTCTTTCGAACGCCACACACTCGTGCTATTGAGAGTGGCAGGCTAAATAGGTCCCCCAAAAGCTCCCTACGTACACCCCCACCTCACTAACCCCGTCTTATACGGGTGCACTTGTTAAGTTTTAGTCGTATATAATAGATTTTTCAAACTCGGACGCAAAGATCTTAAGAGATTCAATGATTTTTTTAATATTTTTTTCAGTGAAATTGCGTGAACTAATTGATAGTGTTGAAATATATTTCATATCTGCTTTATAATTCGGATAATAAGAATAAAATCGAAAAATTAGTTCGAGTTTCTTTAAAAGAAAGATTCTTTTCCAGTTATACCACTTAAGTTTTCTGTGTTGAATTTTAATAACATCAAGTTGATTCCAATTGATTTTAAAATATGTCCGTTCTTGAAGAATCACCTGTATAAATTCATCAGTAATCTGAATTTCACTTTCACGGGATGATAAAACAAATCCTCCGCGGCTTAGATGATAGATCTTATTATTTTTAAAACGGATCGTTAAGCAAAAGATTAATGCAAAAACAGAACCAAATAATATTGTTAGAAAGATATTTTTTGACAAGAAAGTAATAAAAACTAATAAAGTCAGATGAAGAAAAATCGATAGTCCTATATATATAACCACAAATTTTTTGATACTTTCTTTAATTATTACACTTTCCATAATTAGTCTAAAGGTAATTTTTTTAGCATCCTAAAATTTCGGTAATAAGGAACAATAATCGCAATAAAAATGAGCATTACTGAAATTGACAATATTAATGTAAATAAATTTTGGATAATAAAACCACTAGCTAGAAAACCAACAACGGTTACTATCAAAGCAATGATCAAAATAATATGACACCCTCCGGATTTTTCAATTATCGATTGGTCTTTTATTGTATTATTTTGAAACTGATTTGCTCTACTATAATACTTAAACATTTTTTCTACTAGTGAATCTTTAACAAGTAACCCAGAACAATATTCAAGGAATAGCGTCGAAACTGTACAGTTATCTATTTTCACATCAGAGCAATGATACATCAAAATCTCAGCTGTACAATCTTTAATCACTATATTTTGTGCTTTTCTCAACTCAATCTGATGAAAATTACAGTTTCTAATAACAATGTAAAGTCGTGATCTCTGCAACTGAAAATGAGAGGGTAACCCATTTGGTGATTCAATAATGAAGGGATCCTCTTTGATTCCTGATCCCCCCCACTGTAAATTTCGTGCTAATTCAAGTATATTCCGTTCTGTAAAGCTTCTCATATGTTCTCTTTATGCCATTAATTAAATTTTTTTATCACTAATATATTATGTAATGGATTTGTTTATTTTTAAAATAAGAAAAAGAATATAAAAAACTTGCTCTAGAACATACTCTACACAAAAAAATACGAAAAAATAAAAAAGAACCTTTATTATAGCTTCACTATAACTTGAGCAGTATCTCTGAAACATTCAAATTTGCATTGCATCTAGGACAGGTAATCACTTTTCCAGTAGGTGGTATCTCTTCTCCGCAAGAATAACAGAACTTTTGAATATTCCTAAAAACCTCCAGATTCTTCCGAATTCTCCCAAATATAAAATTAGAAAAGAGATACTGAAATAACGCTACCCCTATGGGCATAAAAGAAAACATAGATATAAAACCCAATATAAAACTAAGGTCAAAAGCAATAGACTCTAATATATATAATACCATAATAATGAAAATACTTAACCAGCCTACACATCCAAAAATTAAAAGAACTAACCCAAAAATTCTATAAAGTCTTAAATTCATTATATTTTTCCGTTTAATATTCACCACTTCCTAACCTCATAAAATAGTAAAAAACTTTTTGTCCTTGGATTCATAATTACTCTTACGTTTCAGTATATAAGAGTTTTTTTCTTAAAAATAAGAAAAAGAAAAAGTAAAAATCCTGCTCTAGAACATACTCCATCTTTCCTTTTCATTTCATTTCAAATTATTCTATTATTTAATTTTTTAGCAGAAAATTTTTAAGTATACTTGAAATACTTTCTTTATAATCAAGAAAATCCAAGAGTTAAAAATTAAAGAATTTTAAAATGAAGTGGATCTATTTCTATGATGAAATTTGCCAATACCTAAAAGAAGATGAGAAAATTTTATGGTCTCGAAAAGAAACTAAGAATTTATTCTCATTTATCCCATTTGGTATCAAAATAGGCTTTTGCATTATAATTTTTTTTACACTTGGTTGTATTTATACTGGTTTAGTTTTACGTACATTAATTGGTACATTAGTGATGTTTTCTATAGGGATTTTTGGTTTAGTATTGGTTGTTTTAATACTAGTTAGAAGTTATAAAGAAGTAACAAAGATTCAATTAACTCATGAACAACTCAAAGAATATGATTTTTTCTATATCATTACAAATAAACGATATATTAGAAAGGACTATCATTTTCATTCTAAACAAAATTTCTCAAAATATCCTAAGAACGCTTTTCAAAAAGTCGGTGATACTGTTTTCCTTCATTTTGATTCGGTTGAGGCAATTATCGTTGATTATGTATTTAAAGAGGTCAATTTCAAAATTAAAAACTTTCCAGAAGGAAGAGCCTTCTTTTTAGATTTTAAAGAAAAAAGTGAAATGAAAAAGGTAATTGAAAAAATTCAAACTGTTATACTACTTAAAATACTTGAAAAAAAAGTTGTGAAGGAAGATGTTCTTTATGCAAAATATATTAGAGAAGAAAAATAAAAAACTTGTTTATGAACATACTCCACGCAAAAAAATATGAAAAATTAAAAAAAAACCTATTTAGGGCGGGATACGCCCCCTCAGCACGATGTCAGCATCCATCATATCCCATACCTACCACTTATCAGCTCTCTATCAGCTCGGTAACTTAAATTGAGAATCAGATTAAACTCTTTCATCATCGGGAATGCCCTAACCCTACTCTTGGATACCTCTTACGCGGGTCTTAAGCCTAACCTACAATCAGAAATCGAAATCGATACATGGTTACTCTCATTCCTATATGACTCATTCGAGTTATTATATATTATATGATGCCAACATTGGATTGACTTTTTTATTAAAATTTTGAAAACACGCTCAAGAACATACTCCACCCCTCCCGTCTCCTCTCATCTTATCTCAAACCTCTCTTATCGCTCCAAAATACATTACTATACCCTCAGGCTCTAAGCCTGAACCTTGCGCTCCTCTTTCGAACGCCACACACTCGTGCTATTGAGAGTGGCAGGCTAAATAGGTCGCCCAAAAGCTCCCTACGTACACCCCCACCTCACTAACCCCGTCTTATACGGGTGCACTCGTCTCGCATACTCAGTTCGCGTCACCGCGCCCTGATCTCGTTGATCCGCATCCCATCCATTCCAGCTATAACGCTCTTAATGAATTAACTTCTGGACCTCACAGGTGGTCCTTATTAACTCGCGTTAACCACAATACATAACACGCTTCTCAACTCTCATTACACGAGATTGGCTGACTCTTTTCGGGTTTGGCTTCGTGCTTAGATGCTTTCAGCACTTATCCATTGGCGCGTGGCTGCCCGGCTTTACCTTGTCAGATAACCGGTACACTAGAGGCGCCGGCAAAATGTTCCTCTCGTACTGATTTTCCCTTACCCTCAGTCAACCGACAAACCCAGTAGATAGAATCCGACCTGTCTCACGACGGTCTAAACCCAGCTCACGTTCCCTTTTAATGGGCGTACAGCCCCACCCTTGGAGGTTCTGCGCTCGGTTCCTGCACGGAATCCGATATGTGCGCCTCCAGGATAGGAAGAGCCGACATCGAGGAAGCAAGCCACGAGGTCGATAGGGACTCTTA
>JBHLNW010000070.1:0-19325 GCA_048941185.1 Promethearchaeota archaeon | reverse complement strand
TTATTCACTATGTTTATGAGTTAAATGATAAGATAGTTACTAAACATGGAATTGGATATATAAATACAAAAGATTTCCTTATTCAAAATGGTGTACTATCGTATGAATTTTTAAAAGAAGACGGCAAAAAATCTCAGATTTTTGAAAATGAGATTTATTCTAAATACGAAACTCCTATAAAAACTCTGATTTCAAAACAGAGTATAGACCCTCCAACAAACTTTTTAATCAAATATTGGGCAAATTTATTCTACTCTTATTATAAATCTTATCAGATCAAATGTATTACTAATTCCCGTTTAACTTTAATGCCTCACCAAATAAACGTAACACATAGATTAGCGGAAGAATTTTTTCCAAGAATTATTTTAGCAGATGAAGTTGGTCTAGGAAAAACGATTGAAGCAGGCATTTACATAAAGGAGATGATTGCAAGAGATTTAGCAGAACGCATTTTAATTATCGTTCCTGCTTCTCTTGTGAAACAATGGGCATTTGAAATGAGTAATAAATTCAATCTCGAATTTACAGTTTATGATGGCAAGAAAGTTAAAGAATTAAAACAGAAAGGTAGTTATAAGTTTCCAGATCTTCTTCAGAATCCTTTCTATTATGACAATTTGATAATTTGCTCACTTCAATTTGCTCGAAATAGAAAATATATTGAATACTTATCAAGTGTTTCATGGGATATTGTAATTTTTGATGAGGCACACCATTTAAGAAGATATCTTATTAATGCAATGACAGGAAACTATCGTGAGACCCTTAATTATGAATTAGCTAAAAGTTTAAGTTTAAATTCAGAAAGTATGCTATTATTAACTGCTACGCCTTTACAACTTCATTCATTTGAATTATTCTCTTTAATTGAGTTAATTCATCCAGAAATCTTTGAAAATTTTAGTGATTTTGAGCACTTTCGGAAGAATATGCCCTTCATAAACCTATTAGTGTCTAATTTGGATAACATTGATAAATTGAACAATTTTGAGGTTAAAAATACGATTAAACTTCTTAAAGACTTAAAATATGTTGATAAAAATAAAAATCTAAATCAAGTTCTTACAGGAATAAAAGAAGATTCTTTTAAATTAACATTATTAAAAAAAATAGAGGAGGATCACACATTATCGAAATTTTTAATTAGAAATCGTAAGAAAAATGTGTTTTCTGAAGATTTACTAAACAAAAGAATCGTAAATACGATAATGGTAAATCCTACTAAAAAAGAATTAGATGTATATAATGAAATACGTCTATATTTAGCAAAAATTTATAATTCTTCATTAAGCAAAGAAAATACGGGGATTGGTTTCATAATCACCACATTACAAAAGCTATTGACAAGCTCAAAACAAGCGTTTCTTAAAAGTATTGAAAGGCGGTTGGATCAATTAGATAGATATAAGGATATTTTTTTGGATACTGAATCAATAAAAGAAGGAGATCCTGAATATTATGAATCAGAATTAGAGAACCAATACCTTGATAATGAAATCTTTGAATTGTTCAATAGTAAAAAAATTAAAGAAGAAAATGAAGAAGCAATTGATCTCCTCAATCAAGAGAAGATATTAAAGGAATATTATGATAAATTAAAAGCTTTACCTTATGACTCGAAATCAGCTAAACTACTCGAATTATTAGATCAGATTTATTCACAAAACTCTCAAGAGAAAATAATAATATTTACTCAATTTGTTGATACCTTGAAATTTTTAAAATCTCTAATAGAAACTCATAATCCTAATTTTTGTATTGAATTATTCTTTGGAGGTTTAGATAAAATACAAAAAGATGAATCAGTCGAGAGATTTAGAGCTAATACGAAATTTTCAATCTTAATTTCAACTGAAATCGGTGGTGAAGGTAGGAATTTCCAATTCTGTCGGGTATTAATTAATTATGATTTACCTTGGAATCCAATGAAACTTGAACAAAGGATAGGGAGATTAGATAGAATTGGCCAGAAATCTAAGGAGATTTATATTTATAATATTTTTATGGAAGGAACAGTTGAAACAGATATTATACATGCTATAATAAAGAGGATAAATCTTTTTGAAGAATCCATTGGAATATTAGAACCCATAATTGGGAGGATCGAGAAAGACTTTAAAGGAGTTATTTTTGCTGAGGAAGATGGTAAAAAGCGGAAGAGATTGAATGAGTTTTATCGAACTCTTGATGAAGAAATAAGAAAAGCCAAAGAGATTGAAATGCAATTAGATGATCTCATGATTGATAAAAAATCATTCCAAATGGAGGGGTTAATCACATCATTAGCTTCCTGTGTAGATGTAAAGCTTACTCATAATGAATTATACTTATTAATGAAATCATTCTTTGATCACCATGATAATTTATATGGAACTTTAGAAAATATTCAAAATTTTAATGAGAAAATCTCTCAAGATTTTTCCTTTACCTCTAAAATTATTTTAGACCATATTCTCCTAAAAAATCCAAAATATCAATTTCAGGAGGAGTATATGGGTACTTTCAGTTTAGATCTTGCTAGGAAAAGGGAAGAGATTGATTTCTTTGCGTTAGGACACCCACTGATTAACAATATTTTAGATTATTGTATAAGTGATGATTTTAAGGGAAATTTCAGTGTATTTTTTATAAGAAAAAAAGAGCTAGAAAAATTATATAGTTCGATGCAAATTCCAGAAAAATTATTTCTTTTCATCTTTTCAGTAAAATTTCAAGGATATATAATTGAAAATCAAATATCTGCTATTGTAGTTGATGAAAATGGAAATGAAATTAACGAATTTGCTGAAATAATATTAGATATAAAAAATTTTAAGGATCTTTTTCTACTCAATGATAAAGAGGAAAAATTTCATTTAGATTATAATCTTATCAACGAATTACGAGAAAAAGCAAAAGAACTTATTAAATTAAAAACCTCTATTTGGAAGAGAGAAATTAAAGTTCTAAATGATAATATTTTTGACCAAGAAAAAAGTAAAAAAGAAAAAATCTACACACATAAAAGAAGAACTCTAAATTTTAAACTCGAATCGCTAATAAAGACTTTAGAACTGAAGGAAAACAAGAAACCTACTCCACGTCAACTCCAAAATATAGAAAAAATAACAGATGCGGAAAAGAAAAAAGAAAGATTAGATTACTTTAAAAAATTGGAAGAAGACATAAAATTTATTAATAAAGACATAAAATCGACTAGAAAGAAATTGGACGATTTATCATTTGAATATGAAGATCTCAAAAAAGAAATGATAAAAAGAAATAAATCCAAATTTTATACAAACCTAATATCATTTGCATTATTGATATTAGTGGACTTATAAGACATTCTATTTAGATTTAATATTTTTAATCATTCTATCTGTTAAGTTTAAGAAAGCTTCTTCTACTTTTTCCCCCTGTTTTCGCAGAAGTTTCAATGTAAAATGTTTGTTCTTTTTTAGCAAATAATTCTACTTTTTCTCTCTCATAGAGTTCATCCCTTTTGTCAAAAAGAAATTACTTAATTCCCAATTAATGCAAAAGGAATTCTTTCACCAGCAAATTCTCTTAAATCAAGAAGGAGTTCATAGATCAAAATCTTTTTTTACCATCATTCTAGTAAGCTTAGCAAATGCTTTTGTAACATTATTACCTGATTTTGCTGATGTCTCTATATAGAGGCTGTTTACTTTCTCAACAAATTGACTAATCTCATTAACATTGATAGTTTGGCCAATTTTTGGAACTAAATCGGATTTATTACCTAGAATTACAACAGGGACTTCCCTTTCAAGTATCTGGTACATATCGGATACCCATTCTTTCATTTTTGGAAAAGTCTCTGCTCTTGAAAGATCAAACATTATTAAGGCACCATAAGTGCCATCATAAAAATTTCGCCTTAGAATTTTAAAACGATCTTGACCTCCAATATCCCATATTGCAAGCTTAGCAAATAGCCCTCTCTTATATTCTACCATTTTAGAATTGATTTCTACTCCAATTGTGAATTTATAATTAAAAGCAAATTCATTCTCTACAAACCTGCGGATGAGGGAAGATTTTCCAACACCACCCGGACCTATGACAATTATTTTAAACATATATTCATACATGTGTAGAAATCTAAGCTATAATTTTTTCATTAAATACGCTATGTACTAAATTTATATTGATCTAATAAGACTCTTATTAATTAAATAGTATTTTTTACTAAATTTTATATATTTAAGTTTAATTTTTCTTTTGTTCTTAAGTTACATACAATTTTTTGGTATAAAAACAGAAAATCTTTTGAAATTCAGCAAAAAATCGAAAACTAAAGAAGATAATCATTCTTGAAAAGTAGTTTTCTGCCATTTTGTATGTATTTTAGAATTAAATGGTTTTTGTATAAAACTTATAGATATTTCAAGAATTTATATGACCTCATTCGTTTATTAGAAAATATTTTTTTCCATATTTTTTAAATAACTTTGTACCCCCTCCTTCCTGCAAAATCTGCAAAGTAGCTTCTGAATTAATGATCTCCATCCCTCCGATTACATCTAAACCATAATCAAATAAGAAATCTGGAATCATACTTGCAGTTGGACCTATTAAAATAATTTTTCGAGCTTTTCTTTTATATATTTCCAAAATTGATTCAAAAGTATTATTTATTAATGCAGTTCCAGTACAAATTAAAACATCTGTAAATAACTCCCTTTCTTCAAGCTCATTTACATTTTTCCTAAAGTTAAGATGATTAAACTCTAATGATGAAGGAATTGTATCTTCTATTACTGTTATTAATTGAGTAAGTTTATTTACTTTTCTTATCAATGGCTTAATTAAGCCTATGAACGTTACTTTTGTATTATTATTAATTTTTAGATTTTCTAATAAATTGCCTTCAAGTTTCTTATATGGGTTGATTATTTTTAAGATATGTTGAGATACACTATTCAGAGTAGCAATTCCAATAATTCTTTCTAAACTTGGGGTTTTAAGGGACCAATTTAATAGTTCGTCAACTGGTTTATCAGTGAGCTCTCCTGCAAATTTTATTTTACTGCAATTAGTAGTCTTGATAATACTTGGTAAGGTTGATGCTAATCCTAAAAATGGCTCATAAGCATAGGCAGAAACTTGAACTCCTGTATATCCTAATCCGATTACAACTTTAGTAATTTTAGGTGGCACGATTTTATGAATTTTATAGATTTGCTTGATTAAATCTAAAGTCTTTTCTATTATCATCCTTATAAAATTAGAATTAAAGATAATTTAATTGATTAATCACTTTCCTTGATGATGATTATATAAGGAAATTTCAACATTTTCTCATTTTAGGAGTTAAATATTATTTTAGATCCAAATAGTTTAATCTTTAGATTTTTTTATATTATATGAAATCTTACACTAGTTCAAAAGGAATAATTTGGAGTTATTTATAATGGAATATATTATCATTGAAAATGAGAAAATAGGAGAAGTTAAAGCTAAATTATTACTAGATAAAAATCCCAAGACATGTCAAGCAATCTGGGATACTCTTCCATTTGATATTAATTTATCAAGATGGGGTGAAGAACTTTATGGAGATTGCCCTGTAGCAATTCCAGCAGAAAACTCTCAAACAGAGTGTGAAAGCGGAGATATCGGTTATTGGATTAGCGGTCAAGGATTTTGTATTTTCTGGGGTCCAACTCCCGCGAGCTCAGGAGATAAACCTGTTGCTGCTAGCCCCGTTAACATTTTTGCGAGAATTGAAGGCAATACCAAAACTATATTTAATCAATTTACTTCCTTTCAAGGAAGAGTTAAAAAAGGGCGTTGACAATCATAAGTTTTTTTCTGTTTATTAATAACCTAAAAAAGTAAATTTTTTCAAAAAAGTATATCAATAATCATATCCAGGTAATAAAAAACTAATGGATACTTTTTAGATTTCAATTTCTGGATTATGACTATTTTTTATTATTAATCGAGTAAGTTGTTCAAATGCTTTTGTAACATTTTCCCCTGTTTTAGCAGAAGTTTCTATCATATTTATATTAACATCTTTAATAAAGTTCGTAATCATATCTCTATCTATTACAGATCCTATTTCAGAAATTATATCTTTTTTATTTCCAATAATGATTTTGGGTATGTCTTTTTTGATAGTTTGATGTAAATCTGAAAGCCAATCTTGCATTGTATAAAATGTTTGTTCTCTTGAAAGATCAAAAAGTAGTAAAGCTCCTTGCGTACCCTTATAAAAATTTCTACGCATTACCTGAAATCGGTCTTGTCCTCCTATATCCCATATACTAAGTCTAGCATATTTAGTGGTCTCATATTCAACTAGTTTAGACATGAAATCTACCCCTAAAGTGAATTGATAATCGGTTGAAAAAGCATTATCAACAAATCTACGAATCAAGGATGATTTACCTACTGCTGCTGGACCAATTATAATGATTTTGAATGTATATTCAGCGAATTCCAATTTTTTCTTTACTTCTTTTTAACTAGTTAATAAATAGATCTTTAATAATTAATAGATTAATCTTAATTAAATTTGAGGGTCAAAAGAAAGGAATGGTCAAACTTTTATTATACAAACAATTATCCCTGAATCTTCCGAAATTTTGATATATAATCTTAATTTTTACTTTTTCCCTTTTTCCTTTTATAAATAAGATATCTCTTAATTATTAAGACTCCAAAGCTCAAGATTATCATTATAGTAAAGATAATAAGAATACCTATATTTCGGAAGTCTGTACCTATAAGAACCCCATGAACGTAAGCGAGGAATAATGCTATATAATTTAGGATATGTATGAATCTCCAGCTTTTGATCATCTTTTTCCTTAGGAGTGCGCCTAGAACTGCTAGATAAATTAAAATAAGTGCTAAACGACCCCCTAAAGACCAAAATCCATACCAAGAAGTAAAATCTGGTATAAAAACGGTTATATTATCAACAGAAACAGCGTATATTAAAGGGTGGAGTGTAACCAGTAAAAGCCCCATGATGGAATACACATGATGTATCTTAACAAACGGTTTTCCAAAAATTTTATACAATTCAACGACAAAGGGAGTCATTATAGTTGCTACAAACATCGAAGTAAATCCAAATATTGCACCGAATCTGTAAAAAAAATTAGCAACGCTAGAAAACGGAGTTGAAAGGAATAGTATTATAATTAGAATATATAAACCTATAGTAGGTACAATTATATAGATAGCTTGTTTTTTAAGCGGTGGCATATTTTTATTTTTGATTCTTCTTTTATTAATCTTTTAGGTTATAATTTATGAATACTCTTAAAAATTTTAAAGTATCAACCACATATTATAAAGTTAAATTTTAGCATTTTCAAAAAAATATTGATATAATTAAATGTTGGAATATTACTTGGATAATACTCCAGTAATATATTTCATCGTGAAAGAGGGATTTCGCGAAGATCTATTTATATTTGTGATAATGTATTCCTAATATTATCCTCAAGTATTTCACAGATTTTTGCCAGACCATCAACTGAATCTAAAAATTTATTTTTCTCTTTTTCAAATTTATCTAGTTTTTTTAATAGACTTTTTTCACGAATTAAGTCTTCTTTTTCAGTTATTTTCTTATACATACTAGGCAGTTTTACTACACAAGATTTTATTTCAGTAATTTCTAATCGACTGTTCTCTAATATGGAAAGCCATTCTTTAGTGTTCTGGTTCTGAAATTGAGATATTCTTTTTTCCAATTCATTACTGAGTTCTTCTAATATCTTTATTTTCATTTCAAGTGCGTCAATTTGGTTTAACATGGTATTAAAAAATGAAAAATTTATAATCAATTCGTAGAAAAACCTTTTTAATTGTTCTTATTACTTCTTTTCGATTATTGGAGCATAAATATCCAATAATATATTTTCTTCATCAATTTCAGGATAATTGAGAAGGTTTTCTAAGCCGATGATCCCATTATCAACAATTTTTTTATCATAATATTTAGTTAATCCTTTCCATTTTGGATGGAAATCATATTTTTCACTATTGCTTATCCAATCAAATAGGAATTTCCAGCCAAAGCCAATGTTCATAGCACTTTTTACAGAAATAACAGCATATAATCCTTGCTCAACCTTCTTCAAATTTAAATCTTCATCGACTTTAAAATCCTCTGGGATAGTTATCCATACTTCATAACCATAGGGATTCTCTTTGGAAGCATATTGTTCTCCCTTTTCATTTACTTGCGGAACAGGGTTATCAAAGCCAAATATTTGATGCTTCATGGGATCAATAACGATACCACTTTTTTTTATCCATTCCTCTAATTTTTTAAACGTTTTAATTTCTGGATCCCCGACGAATTCCCCCCAAGAATGGAATGATATAACCTTCATTTCGAACAATTTTACTATCTTAATGAACATTTAATTTCACCTAAAAAATTTTATTATGACTTTTATATATAAATTCTCATACCTTTTTATTTTACTTTGCCTAAAAATCACTAGTAAAATAAAACTGATTATTTGTTAATTTAAAGCACTTTATCGAATTTATATTATATAATCAAATTAGTTATTATTTAGAGGAATTTTATTGTTCTTATGAAAAAAGTATCTAAGGAAGAACTATTAAGAAAATCCAAAATTCCAGGAATTAATGCAATCAAAATGCATAAGTTCTATAAAGGAAAAATACAGATACTTCCTCGTTGTCAAATTCGAGATTATAATGACTTTGCAATTTGGTATTCTCCCGGTGTGTCCGCACCATCTAGTGAAATTTATAAAGATAAACAAAAAATATATGATTATACTAATAAATGGAACTCCATAGCAATAGTAAGTGATGGTACAAGAGTTTTAGGTCTTGGAGATATTGGTCCTGAAGCAGCTTTACCCGTAATGGAGGGTAAATCTATGTTATTCAAACATTTAGGTGGAGTTGACGCGATTCCTTTATGTATTGGTAAAGAAACATGTTGTAAAGCTGAAGATATCATTGAATTTGTTAAATTGATTCAGCCCACATTCGGAGGGATTAATTTAGAAGACCTTGAGAAACCTAAATGCTTTTCAGTCTTAGATGGATTACGTGCAGATCCAAAAGTAGAAATTCCTGTATGGCATGATGATCAACAAGGAACTGCAAGTGTGACTCTAGCAGGATTGATAAATTCGTTACGAATAGTGGGGAAGAACAAAAATGATGTGAAAATTGTCTTTAATGGAGTTGGGGCAGCAAATTTTGGGATATATCGATTATTAAAAGCAGATGGATTTAATTTAAAAAGATTTTTATTTGTTGACTCAAAAGGAATTTTATTTCAAGGAAGATCTGATTTAGAAGATTCTAAAGACTATAAATATGAATTAATTGAACGTAGTAATCCAGAGCAATTACAGGGTGATTGTGGATTAGCAATGGAAGGAGCTGATATTCTTATATCTTCTAGTATTCCAGGTCCTAATGTTATTAAGAAGGAATGGATTTCGAAAATGGCTGATGATGCTATAGTCTTCGTGTTGGCTAACCCAATTCCAGAGATATTTCCGTGGGATGCTTTAGAAGCTGGTGCACGAATTGTAGGAACAGGACGATCAGATTTTCCAAATCAAGTAAATAATTCTCTCTGTTTTCCTGGAGTATTTAGAGGAACCTTAGATGTCGCTGCAAAAACTATTACTGATGAGATGTGTATTGCGGCTTCTTATGCTCTTGCAAATATAGTAGATGAAATTAAAGGGTGTTTAATTGAAACATGTATTCTTCCAACCATGGAATATGAAGAATTATTCATTAGAGAAGCGGTTGTTACAGGTTTGAAAGCAATTGAACAAGGAATAGCTCGTTTTAAACTTTCAGAGGATGAATTGTATTCAACAGCAAAAAACTTAATTGAAAATTCTCATGCAGAATTAAAAGTATTAATGAAGAAAGGATTTATACCAGAGTTCAATGATTACATGAAATAGAAGCTATTTGTTTTATAATTTTTCAATCCTAATTTATGATGAAAGTTTTATCAGTAACTAAAATAATTATATTAATTAGATGTTCGAAAATGATGATTAATGTGGTTTGAGTAATTGATACCCCTTTATTACAATGATAATGGAGCAGAGATCTGATTTCGAACATCTCGAATTAATTGTACGTAAATATGTTAACGAATTAATATAGATAAAATTCTATATGTAAATGATTTATAGAGAAGCTATCATTCCAGATTTAGCAGGAATCATCAAGGTTAAAGTAGATACTTGGAAAACAACATATAGAGGAATCATATCAGAAAAATACCTAGAAAGATTATCATATGAAGATACAAAAGAAAATTGGAAACAAAGAATAGAAAATCCAACTCATGGAGCAAAAATATATGTTGCTGAGACAGATCATCATGAAATAGTTGGCTTTGCTCTAGCAACTTTAGAAAAATTTAACCCCGTTATCTTTTTAAATCAACTAGAAAAGTTTGTTGGAGAGTTATGTGCAATTTATGTTTTAAAAGACTTTCAAGATAAGACAATCGGAACTGAATTAGTTAAATTAGTGGTTAAATATTTAACAGCGAATAATGTAAGAAGTATGATTGTTTGGGTGTTAAAAGAAAACCCCTCATATAGATTTTATGAAAAATTGGGAGGAAAATATATAGGAGAACAAACTATTGAAATTGGGGGTAAAAAATACATCGAAAAGGCTTATGGATGGGAGAATATAGAACTTATTCTTTTTAAACGTTAATAAACAAGGAATAAATGACAAAAAATTACATTATAGTGTGAAAATTTATATACGACTTAGGAGATATTTAGGATAATATCTCATCTAAATTATAATATACAAATTTAAAATGGGTTAAAGAGTTATGGAAATACAATATGGCAAAATGGTTTTACATGGAATTCTTTCTGCGATATTCTATCTCGTTGTTCCGCTCCTCTTATTTTATTTTCTTGAATTGTACGGTATAATGACTGTTACTGACTCCTACAGAATAGGTATTATTATTTTTGGAATCATCGGAATAATTATCTCTATTTTAAGACATGCATTTCCTGAGGATACACCTGCAAATCGTCTTGTCAGATTTGGAGTAACTATTTACTCTGGAATTTTCCTTTTCTATATTTTTGGAGGTTTTGATCCAGGAAGGAAGTTAGGATCATATTATATAAACATAACATATCTTCAAGTTTATTTAGGTTTACAAGTAATAGCTTGGTTGCTTTTAGGGTCAACTATAATTAGAGGGCTACGTTATCTAGTAGAGGCAATAGAATTACGTAAAAAGAGAGAATACAGAGTAAAAGTCAAAAAGGAATTTAAAGTTAGTTCAATCTTTAAAGTTTTAGGAATAATTGCTAGTCTAGTTGTTGTAGGGTATTTTGGAAGTATAGTTTTTAGTGGATTAAATCTTAGAGTAAATCTTCATGATACATTTCCACCTCCGGCTTATGATCCAGGATCAAATCCTGCACCAGATTACTCAGATGATTCATTGAATATTACAATACCTTTTGATGTAAGTAATATGGGTTTATATGCTATCTATAACGTAGTGTTAAATGCTGAAATTTATGTAGTAACCTCTAGTAATCCGGTTCTACTTCCTTTCGATACAAAAATTGGTAGTTCCCCAGTTCCTTATCAAAACACTTTTCATTCATTCACAACAACTATGAATCAATATATTAATGTAAGTATTGATACCGCTTATATAGAAGGATTATTAACCGAAACTGCGAATCTGTTGTTTAAAATTAACTTTTCCACATTATACGCATTAATCTTTATTAATTTGACTGTATCATTGCCAATTCCTTGGCCTTAAATCTAATACTAAATTTTCAAATTTTTTTTTTAGCCTTTTTTCGTGCTTTTATTGAAAACATCATTGGAACAGAGAATTTTAGATTGCTAAACTCATAATAACCATCCTCTCTTCTCTCCATATCAGGATGGATTTTATGAAAAGTAAATGGAAATTCATGTAAAAATTCTATTTTCAATTTTGCATTTAATAAAACATTAATTATTTCACTCATAGGATGATCCCATTGATAAGAAGCTTGATTTTTTAAATCTGTTGAGGGATCTGCATACGCATCTCCGTCGTCGAAAAAGATTGGTTTTCCCTCAGAAAAATAGTTGAACCCTACTTTAAATGGTTCCTGTTTTTCATCTATTATAAAACCAAAAGGATGTCCATCAATTATATAGAAGATTCCGCCAGAGTTCAAGCTTTTTTTAATAATTTGAGCCCATTGAGTTAGATTAGGCAACCAACAAATGGTACCATAGGAAGTATATACAATATCAAATTTTTCATTAAGAATATTTGGAATATCATACAAATTAGCATTGATGAATCTCGCAGGGATACCAAGTTCTTTACTTAAATCTTGAGCTAAAGTAATCGCTCTGTCCGAAAAGTCGATTCCTGTTACTTGAGCGCCTAATTTTGCCCAAGAGAGTGTATCCATACCGAAATGACATTGGAGATGTAATAATGTTTTTCCCGCCACATCTCCTAACTCCTCGAGCTCTATTGGAAGTAAAGAAATCTTTCCAGATTTAAATCCTTCTAAATCATAATATCGTGATTTAGCATTAATATCTACCAACTCATTCCATCTTTTAAGATTGGTTTCAAAAAATTTTTTATTATTCATTTCAATAACCAATAAAAAATAAAGAAATTATCTTCTTTCCAATAGAGAAATTTATTTAAATTTATACATAATCTTGTATAGCTCTTCTTTAGTTTTTACATTTCCAATTATTACACAATTTTCTATTTGGGTATTTTTACAACTAAGCGAACTATTTTTTCCGATAATGCAATTATCCAACTTTATGTTTTCACTAATCACAGTATTATCAAAAACAATAGAGTTTGAAATCTCTACATAATTGTTTATTTCAACATTTTTTCCAATATAGACATTTGGACCTATAAGAACATCATCCCCAATTTTTACATTGTCTTCAAGATATACAGGTTCTATAAAGGTTGGATAATCACCAATGTAGCTATCAATTTTGCTTTGGTAAAGATAAGTTCTTAAAAAATTAATTAATAAATCTTGGATTTGACCTTGAGAATTCAATTCTAAACTGCTAATGATTTTTTCAATTTCTTTTAATTCGTTTTTCATTTTTTTTCCTCTATAATTTCTATAACTCTAGGGCTTCTATTAATTTATCAATATTTATTCCATTCTTAGCACTAGTAGTAATTACCTTTATATCTGGATTGAACTTCTTAGCATCTTTTATCATTTTATCAATATTAGTTCCTAATCTTTCTAAAAGGTCAATTTTATTAATAACTGCTATATCAGACATTTTGAAAAGCATTGGATGTTTTTCAATAACCCATTCTCCCTCAGTGATTGAAACAACAGTCATTCTCTTATCTGTTCCAAGTTTAAAATCAGACGGGCAAATTAAATTACCAACATTTTCTACAAAAATCAAGTTGTAATTATTTAAATCTCGATTTTTTAGAACTTGATGGATATGATAAGCGTTTAAAGCACATTCTCGTCCGGTATTTATCTGAACTGTGTTAACATTATGTTGCTCAATTCTATCTGCATCAACTCTTGTTGTAATATCACCACATATAACTAAGATTTTATATTTCTTTGATAACTTTTCAGCTATTTTTTCCAAAATTGCTGTTTTTCCTGCTCCGATAGCCCCAACAATATCAATAGATTTAATTCCTCTTTTCTTAAGCTCATCATTTATCTGTTCTGCTAATAAATCATTATCTTTTTCAACTTCTTTCTTTGTTTCGATTACAAGATCTCTAATTTCCTCTCTCGCTAAATTGATACTTTCAAGTTCTTTAATCCTTTGAACTTCTTGTTTTTTATTTCCCGACATATCTATTATTATTTAAAAATTAAGGCTTTAAGAATTACTTTTTTAAATTAAAAATCAAAAAAAAATTATTTGGTCTTATATTTATAAAATCCCTTTCCAGTTTTTATCCCTAATTCTCCTCTATCAACCATCTCTTTTAGCAATTCTGGTGGTTTATCATCCTGGAGTCCGCTATTCTTGAAATATGACATTTCAATATCATATATAACATCCAATCCTATTCGATCCATAAATTGAAAAGGTCCATATTCATTTGTAATAAAATATTGACAGAAAATTTGCCAAGCTTTATCAACAGTTTCAATATCTGCATGGTCTCCCTCCCATATCTTTAGACAATCTTTTTTAATTGCTCTCCATATTCTATTAAGAACAAATCCATAACATTCTTTTTTAACCTCAAGGGGAACAATTTCAATACTTTCTAACCAATCCTTTCCTTTCTGAAAGGTTTCATCACTAGTTTGGGTGCCTCGCATGATATCTGCCATTGGTATAGTGAAAAGATTGTAGAAATGGATATTTAATACTTTATCTTTCCTGCCAACAGCATCTTCTAATTTTGAAATAGGAATGGAAGAACTATTTGTCGCTAAAATAGCATTGGATGGAGCTATTCTATCGATCTGTGAAAATATTTCTTTTTTTAACTCAAGTTTTTCTGGAATTGCCTCAATGATTAAATCTGTTTTAAGTATTGCCTCAGAAATATTATTAAAGAGTTTTATATCAACTTTGACATTTTTTTCTTCAGTTTTCTTTTTAACATCATCAATAAATTCCTTTAATCCTTCTGCATTCACATCATAAACATTAATATTATATCCATATAAAGCAGATTTCTCGATAATTTGTCGACCCATATATCCCGCTCCAATTACAGAGATATTGGTAATTTTTTCGCTCATAAAATCACATTTAATTTATAATTTAATTATTAGAATTAATTATTATATTAGAATAGACATATTCTTAAATTTAACATATTTTTAATTATTCCTATTTTATTAAATAATCTTTTTAAGAGACTCTAAAAAAATATTATTTTCTTCTTTAGATCCTATAGTAACTCTAAAATATTCTGCTCCTAATTGATTTGATGCATCATGTACTAAAACTCCTTGTTCTGTTAACTTTTTTGATATATTCGGTATGGTTGTTTTCATCAATAAAAAATTAGTATAACTTGGATATACGATTACACCTAATTCTGATACAGATTTCATCATTTTCTGTTTTTCAGTTTCTATTTCTTTAATATAATCAATCATGTAGTTCTGATTTTCTAAAGCTTTGATCCCAGCAACCACGCTTGGATAAGGTAACATTATCTCTAATCCTTGAAATTTTTTCCATATCAGATCTCCTCCCACAAGATATCCAATTCCTGATCCTGCTAATCCAAAAGATTTACTTAATGTCCTTAAAATAGCAAGATTGGGATATTTGTTTATTAATTCAACAAAACTCACCTTTGAGAATTCAAAATAAGCCTCATCAATTAATAAAATAACATTTTCATATTTTAAAATTGTCTCAATATCATTTTGTGTAAGTATTAAGTTTCCAGTAGGATTATTTGGATTATCAAAGATTACTAGGGTTGGCTTTTTAAATTCGTCCAATAATGGTTCTAAAGATACCTTGAAATCAGGTTCTTTTAACCGGATTTTTATCAAAGAACTTTCAGCATTCTGAGCTGAATTATTAATAATGATAAAGGTTGGCTCTGCGATTATTATTTGTCTCTTATTCGAAAATAAAAAAATAAATTCTTTTATGATCAAATCTGAACCCGAACTTAAAAAAATAAATTCTTTTGGGATATTTACATATTGAGATAAGCTTTCCATTAACAAATCTACTTCTTTCTGAGGAGTATATCTATTAATTTCATTGATAGAATCTTTTACAGAATTAATCAATTCTCTCGGAGGAGGTTTATACATTTCATTCATATTTAATCTAATCTTCATAGATTTCAAACCACATTCATATTTTCCTAATTAAGATAATATCGAATATTGAATTAAAAATGTTTTTTTATTGAATCGGTTTTTAATATCTAATAATCTAAAAAATAAATTTATTTTAGATATAAAAGGGGATAAAAAAGTATGCCTACGTGGTACGAATCTCAAGTAATTAAAGACTTGATTCCAATATTAGGTGCTAGAGCTGTAAGGGGTTTAGAAACTAATTTTTTCTTATCAAGAATCTATACTGGTAAATCTGCTTTACTTAAAGTCGCTAGATATTTAGAAGCTGTCATTGAAGAAGAGGATAGAAGGGCTCTAATTATTACTGATATATTTACTAAAAAATTCGTTAAGAACGTGGAGGAATTTTTGAAACTAATCAAAATGGATTATAGAATTTGGTCTGAAGTTTTACCGGAAGTTCCTGTATCAACTATAGACGATGGTGCAAAAGTATGTAAAGAATATAATCCAACAATATTAATTGCAATTGGAGGAGGAAGCGTCATGGATACAGCTAAGATGGTCTTAGTAAAATATGAAAAACCCAACCAAAATCTTTTTATGATTTTACCAAGTATTGGAGCTGCGTTAGGATTACGAAAAAAAATTAAATATTTAATTGCTATACCAACGACAGCAGGAACAGGATCTGAAGTTGCAACAGCAGCCTTAATTACTGATACTTCAAGAGATCCTCCTAAAAAGATAGAAGTCGTTCACGAGGAATTATTAGCAGATATTACAATCTTAGACCCAGAATTTGTAAAAGATCTGCCTCCATTTTTAACAATGGCAACTGGTTTAGACGCATTAGCACATGCGATGGGATCATATACTACAAATTGGGGTAACCCATATTTTGATGCGATAAATAAAACTGTTATTAATGAAATAATAAGATATCTTCCTCGATCCTATAAATATGGTGGAAAAGATATGGAAGCACGCAGCCATATGCAAATAGCATCTACTTTAGCTGCATTTGGATCATATGGGAATCAAGCTCCAGGAATAAATCATGCTCTAGGTCATAGTTTTGGAAAAATATTTAGTATTCATCACGGTATCGCCGTCAGTTTATTCCTACCATATGATATCGCTTTTAAAGTAAAAGTTACTGATAAATGGATGGATTTATGCCCAATTTTCAATGTAGAATTACAAAATAAAAACAAAAATGAGTTGCTAAAAGAGTTTATCAAATCAATTGAAGATTTCATAATCTCAATTGATGGATTCACGTGTGTTAAGGATCTAAAAGAAGCTCAGATAACTAAAGAAGAATATTTTGGAAAGCTAGATTTATTAGTTGATTATGCTATGAATGATGCTGTTACTTTGACTAGTTATCGACCTATTGACGAAGAGCTTTACAGAAAGATTTATGAATATGCTTGGGATGGCAAAATGATTGATTTTTAATTTAAAAAAATAGTGAGGTAAAATGAGTAAAGAACTATTTGGTTATAATGGAAAAATTGCTTTTATTGATTTGAGAAGCCAAACATATGAAATTAAAGACTTAGACGCTCAGATTGCTAAAGAATATCTTGGTGGTACAGGATTAAGTGCTAAAATAACCTATGATTTATTATCTAATGAAGATTTTAAAATCTTAAAAGAAGATCCATTCCATGAAAAAAATCCTTTAATTTTTGCCACGGGACCTATAACCGGGACGATAAGACCATCTTCAGGAAGATATTCTGTAACTGGGATATCACCACTTACGGGAATCTGGGGAGAGGGAACTTCTGGTGGGTTTTTTTGTATTTCATTAAGAAATAGTGGATTTGATGCTCTTGTAATCATCGGAAAATCTAAAGAACCGTTATATCTCTATATTCACAATAAAAGAATAGAATTTATGGACGCTAATAATCTTTGGGGAAAGGATACTTATGAAACCCAATCTCTGATTAAAATTGAACTTAAAAATGAGAGAATTAGAGTTGCTACAATAGGAATTGGTGGTGAACATCTGGTAAAATATGCAGGAATTATTAATGATGAGGGTAGAGCTGTGGGAAGATGTGGATTAGGAGCAATAATGGGTTCAAAGAAATTGAAAGCAATTGCTATTAATGGAACTGAAAAAATAAAAATCGCTGATCCCGATATTGGTAAAAAATTAATAAAAGAAGATGAGGAATCAAAAAAAGGAAATCTACTTAAATCAACCACACCACTTTTATACTCTCTTTACGGAACTAATTGTTATCTTGATATTGGAATGGTTCTGGGGGATACTCCTGCATATTACTATACTGAGACAGAATTTCCTGCTGAAAAGTTAACAGGTAAAACATTACGAGAAGAATATCCTGTTCTGGATTATGGATGTGCTGGTTGTACTTTGAGATGTGGTAAACAAACAATAATTCAGGAGGAAGGGAAAGAAATAAAAGTTGATGGTCCAGAATATGAATCCGTTGCGGTTTTTGGCCCTTTATGTGGTGTTTTCGATTCTAAGGATGTCATTCTGGCAAATCATTTATGTAACATTTATGGAATTGATACTATTTCAAGTGGGGTCTCTATCGCATTTTTGATTTATTTGGTACAAAACAACATTAATATATCAGAAATAAAACAATTTCTAGATGATCTCAAACTAGAACAGATTATATGGGGAAATGGAAAATTAGTAAGAAACTTAATTAAAAAGATCTCAAAAAGACAAGGTATAGGAAATCTTTTAGCAGAAGGTGTGAGAGTTATTGCGAAAAAGCTTAATGTTGACCCTGAATTAGCTGCTCATGTAAAAGGTTTAGAAATTCCGATGCATGATCCAAGAGCATTTGCAGGACAAGCATTAAGTTATATTACTTGTTGTGTAGGAGCAAACAATCAGAAGTGTGATTGGTATGCCGTAGAAGTGACAACAGTTTCCTATCCAAGTTTAAGAGTAAAAATAGGTAAAAGTAGATCACAAATCAAAGGGAGAGAAAAGGGTGTAATTTCTTTACAAGATATCAGAGCAATAGACGATTCTGCCATAAATTGTAATTTCGTGAGTCCTAGTTTAGATCATATAATCGGACATATTAATGCAGCAACTGGATTTAAATATGATAAAAATTCAATACTCGAATTGGGAGAACGAATCAACAATCTTAAAAGACTAATCAATTGTACATTAGGGATTACAAGAGAAGATGATAAAATACCCGGGATTTTAAAAAGAGAACTAGAATCAGGAAAAACTATTCATGTAAAATTAGATTTAGAAGAAAATTTAAGAACTTATTATAAACTCCGAGAATGGGATTGGGAAACCGGTAAACCTACTGAAGAAAAATTAAAGAAGCTTAACATTATATAATTTTAAATTTTCACTTCTACAATTAATTCTTCCTTATATCCTGTAATAACTTTGTTGAATCCTCTAAACATATTATCAACCTCTATATTTCCCGTATCCACTCTTAAACAGTCAAGATCTTTCATTTTCTGATTAGTAGC
>JBHLNW010000069.1:0-19496 GCA_048941185.1 Promethearchaeota archaeon | reverse complement strand
ATTGAGTTTAATTAAAGAAGTCCAGTATATCTCTGTATTTGGGATTGGATTAAAAGAAGTTGGATATTCCTTGCTCCCCCAATAACTTCTTCAATTTTACTTATATCACATAATTCATCTACAGGAGTGTTATCCGTAACCGATACCCCACCCATATGTTGTTGGACTTCATAACAAACTTCATGTGTAAGTTTAGCTAAAAAGTATTTACCCTGAGAAGAAATAGATGCAACCCATTTTTCTGCTTCCTTAGAAGGTTGTTCACTAAATAAGATTCTATCATCGTATACAGTTGCGGCTTGTAGAGCTAAAGATGTCGCTGCATTTGTCTTTGTTAATAAATCTGCTAATCCATAGCCAACCCCTTGATACCTAATTACAGGTTTGCCAAATTGCTTTCTTAGGTTTGTGTAAATAATACCATAAATCAAACCAGCCCAGCAAATCCCTACACCACTACCCATTATAGAAAGCCTCTCAGGAACTAACCCTTCAAAAAGTCTTTTATATCCAAGCCCATTATCTGCGAGTATATAATCTTTAGGTACCAATACATTATCTAATATTGTATGTGATATCTGTACCCGAGGTACCGAATTTATTTTTAAGCGTTCAGTTCTTACGCCGAATTCACGTGCGATAAGAGCTTGAATCATTGTGTCTCTCGGGTTTCCTTCATCATAGACACCATAACATGCAAAATAATCAGCTACCGCACCATTCGTGGTGTAGACTTTTTCTCCGTTAAATATAACACCATCATCAGTTTTTATACATTTAGTCGTTAAATTTACAGCATCAGAACCTCTTTCAGGCTCTGTAATACCAATACATCCAATTTTTACTCCAGATAACAATTCATCTTGTACCTTTTGTGGTATATTAGACTCTCCTCCATGGGTATAATAATGAAATGTAGGGTTACCACATAAAATTCCAGTAGCTACACGAGCTAATTCTAATTGTGGATCTAAAAGGGAGATGTGCGTGCCTAATAATATTTCTTTTTTCATTCCATAAGGTTTAAACTCTTTCCAAGGATTAATTCGTTGTATATATCCTCGTTTTCCAAGTTCGGGGAGTAAACCATATACATCTTTTGATTTATCAATTCTAGGATGTAAATCTAAGCAAAAGCTTTGTAGTTCTTGACAATATTCTCGTTCTTCTTCATTTAACATTGGGAAAACGTTATCATTAAAAATTTTGAAGACATTCTCCAATGACATCTTTTCAAGAATTTTATCATCAATAATTTTCTCTTGAAACATATTTTCGTCAATTTAGATTGTACTTTTTATAATTTGAAAGTATTTATATTAATTAGTCTAAATTTTCAATTCCAATTAAATTTTTGATTTTAAAAAGGAGATAAATAGAATTTTTCAATAATTATTTTAAATATAATTATCTCTCACATACTTTTGAACCCTTTTTATTTCATTTAGATGGGTTTCAACATTACCAAAAATATAAAATCTAACTTCGGGTCCTGTTCCACTTGGCCTAAAATAAAGTGTAGAATCTTGACTTTTTAATTGATAAATATCGATCATGTTATTGTTATCTGATAAGGCGTTGACTTTGTAGACTTTATCATTAATATTAATGGTTTTTTCATCATTTTTTTCAAAATTTTTCATAATTCTGACTTTTTCTTCGTCTATAGCAGGAATTGTATCATTGATACCTTTAATAGTCCAATCGATTGATTCAGAAATAACGTATCCTCTACATATTAGTTCTGTTATTAATACTAAAGCTGGAACGGGATATTTATCAGCTATTATTGTGAAATCAGTAGTAAAAGTGTAGTTCCCAGTTATATTATCCTTATGAACATCCAAAACATTTAGAGTGTGGCCACCACTTTCTTCCCAATACACCATCAAAAATGATTGATGCTCTATATTTTGATTTTTCATTAATTTAATTAATTGTTGTTTAAGAGGTGATGGTTCATTGATTTTAATTAAATTTCCATTCTCATCTTCATAGTAAAGTATAGCCGTATCAATTTTTGACTGTTCTACATCAATACCTAAAAGGAAATACATAATTACACCCAGATGTTTATATCCAACTCCTGTTAAAATATTTATAAAACTTGTTCCATCTCCTCGTAAATCACTAGGGATTGTCCTTACATTTATGATTTTCTTATTAAATTCCTTTGCTAAGATATTATGCATAGCTGCATAAATCTCATTTGGAATATAGGTATAATATTTGCCATTCTGCTTAACATATAAAACAATTCTATCCCTATCAGCATCTAAAAGTATAGCAATATTTGAATTTGCTTGATTCATTATATTTTGCAGTTTTACTTCTTGAACATTTTTTAATGGATTAGGAGGATTCAGTTCCTCATCGACAATTGTAAGATTCGCACCATAGTGCTTAAAAAGATTTACAATACCCCTTGCTTTACCTAAATAGGGCCAAATCACTATATTTTTATCCTTAATACTTTTAATTTCTATGACTTTTAACAAAAGTTTAATTACATAGTCATTATTTTTTTGCTCAACATCAAGGTTAACAGGTGAAAAATCTGATTTTAATGGGATTTCATTTATCTCTATCGCCTTTCTTGAGATTTCTTTAAATAGATTGCCTGACATCGGTATAGGATAATCTATATATAGCTTAATTCCATTCCAAGATAAATCATTATGACTTGCAGTTAATACTAAAACTAGATTTATGTTTTCATATAATGCCACTGATGCTGCTCCATAGGGAGAAGAAATTTTTGACTCTCCAGGAGTATCTGTCTGATAATGAACAGTAAATCCATCGTAAGCAAAAATTTCAGAGCAGTACTGAAGTAAAATATCCTTGGTTGGTCTATCATCTGTAAAAATAAATACATTTAAATTTTGATTTCTCTTAATTTCTTTAAATTTTATGCTAATTGCTTTGAACATCCTGAGAAATAGGAATAAGTTCCTTTTAGGAAGAAGATATGATTGTTTATCTTCTTCTTTCTGAAGTTCAAGAATTTGAATACGTAAGCCTGATGTAGGCGCTACAATGGGATTAATAATATTTTTTTCTTCTTCTGTTAATTCGGGTAATTTTATAATTTTTAATCCTTCTTCTACTTGAGTAAAAGTTATATTTTCGACTTTAAAATTGAACAGAATATTCACCCTAAATTTATTTAACTATAACTTTACTAATTGGATATTAAGAAATTTGTTTTAATGCATCTTTCAAAATTGCTAATATCTTCTCTCGATACATAGGTTCGATTGCGATCATACCGTGAGTTTTAATAACACGTTTTTCACTGGACAGAATTCTTTCGCAAAATTCTGGCGTCAATCTATTGGGTAAGTCTTGCTTATTAGCAATGCCTATTACTAATTTATCTTGATAATACTTATCTAATATCTCATGAATTATTTCTTTAGAACCATTAATATTTTCAAATGTAGAATCAGTAACGAGAATAGCGATATCAGTACCACCCAAAAGCCCTTTCCATAGTGGTTTAAATTGATCTTGTCCTGCAAAATCCCATAGGGTTATAGATCTCTCGAATTCATCCCCATCGTAAGAAGCAATATCTGCAGTAATTGTTGGGACATATTCAAGATCAACCTCCTTTCCACAGATCAGTTTTGTTAGAGTAGTTTTTCCAACGTTAGGAGTCCCTATTATGGATATTTTAATTGCTCCTAATATAATATTATCTACTTCTTTTTCAAATTCTGTGAAGAGGCTTCGATTTCCAGCCCAACTGCCATTCTCAAGAATATTACCATATTTATCTAAAAATTTAGTTCTTATACTCAATATTTTCGCATTTATTGTGTTATCTTCTTCACTGAGATCAGCACATAGTACTATGATAATGGTATCAATAATTGTGTAAAAATATTTGAAATCCTCCGTTTGTGTGCTTTTTATTTCACTTTGACTAATTTCCTTCATAAATCCTGAAAAAGCACTTAAAAATCCAGCTAAAAGATCTCTATCCACGTCGGATGTTCCGTAGTTCCTAAACAACAACGATTTACCGTCTTTTGTAAGGATATTAACGTACTGAATCAACTTTTACACTTGAGAAGTTTTTTATTATAGCATTATATTAATTAAATAATAAATTTTGATAAAAAAATAAATTTTGTAAAAGTTCATACTTTTCTAAAATTAAAAACTTTTTTAATAGAGAATTACGAAAAGAAGATTAATGGCAAACTCAGAAGAAAAATTAGATAAATTTGCATCGATCCTCGAAAAATTTGGGCTAGATATCATAACTAAGATGGGACAAACTAATCTCAAAATTAATATGCTCACTGATAAAATTGATGAGTTAAGTAAAGCAACAATTGATATTAAAGCATTAACACCTCAATTAAATAATATAATTGAAAACCAAAAAATCCTTGAAACCGAGCTTGAATTAATTAGAACTCTAATCCAAAGATCAGAGATATCATTATCCTCGAAACAGATAGAAATCGAAGAAATTGAACGAGATACCTCAGCAACTAATAAAAAACAATTAATTATAGAACATTTCTTTGAACTCAAAAGGAATATCGATGAACTTAACGATCCCGAAGTAATTATTGAACAACTTGACAATATCAAAGAAGATATATTCATTTTTAAAGGAGGTCATAGAATTCTTTACGAAATTTCACAGTTTACCAAAAAACTTAATGCGTTAACCACTGTTCCAGATGATTTAAAAGAATCTATAAAAGAAAAAATTGTATTTTGGATAAATAAACTTTAATAAATCTTTAATTATTTGCTTATTTCTCAATTTTATCTTAATCTTCCATAATTTAGTGTATTTTCTTTAAAGTATAAAGTAATTTTAGAGAGAATTAAGGAGAAGATGTATTAAGAGGTAAATATATGAAATCAATGAGATTATGTCTTCTCTCTATTCTCTCAGTTTAAAAGAGGTAAACAGTGATCAAAGTGGTTAATAAAACTTCCAATCTAATCTATTAAAATCTCAAGATTTTTTAAACTCGCAACTTTTACATTATTATTCTTAAAAGGAATTTTTTTCTACTTTCATTAAGAAGTTCAAATCCCCGGAATGAAATATGAATCAGCTAACCATAAATTCCTCTGAATATTATAGCTGACTCCCCCCAAACTTCGATGATGCACATAAAATGTTTTATCAAAACATATAGGCAAAAGAAGATAGAGTTCATTGATTGCTCTTTGTTGGATTTTATAAACTAATTCTGTTCTTCCAGTAATATTAACGGGATCTGTTTGTTCATATTGCTTAAGCCAATTATAAATAAGTAGATCTTGAGTTTGTAAGTAATTCGAACTAGACCTGTTATTTAACAATGGTTCAAACATATTGAATGGGTCTAGATAATCTGGCCCCCATCCAGTATACCAAATTTCAAACCTATCTCGATTCAATGGAAAAATCCATGGAAATGGATTCCAGGGATCGTAACCAGGATCAGGTACAATTTCAATCCCAATTTGGTCCATATCGTTAATGAAAGCTATATTCATTTCTATTCCAGTAATCCATCCTTCATGTTCCAAAATCATATATGTAAGTAACTCTAGGTCTTCCCAAGCAGCATCGTTTACTGGATTTGCACCAACAGGTTCATCTGTACAACCGGCGACGGCAGTTTCGAACGGAAATGCAGTCATCATTGCTTGTCTAGCGATTGTTGTATCATAATAAGGGGCTTTAAGTGAAGAATTATGATAAGGAAATCCGGGAGGTAATAACTGCTCAGCTTTAATAGCATACCCTTGACGAATTTCTTTTATGAAATAAGAGTAATTATATGCATATGCCATTGCTTTTCGTACATAAGTATTATTGATCTTTCTATTATTAAAACCCCAATATGTAATAACAGTACTTGTGTTCATTTCCACAATTACGATATCTTCATCCGCCCGAAACTCTGGAATTAGAGATGTTAAAGGGCTCTCAAGATAATCAATCTCTCCTCCTAACATAGCATTGTTAACTGCAGTAGTGTCAGGGTAATATTCCCAAACTATTTCGTCCCAAAAGGTTGCTAGCCCCCAATAGAGGTCAAAACGTTTAAATCTCAATTCTTCCCCCGCTTTTAAATGTACGTATTCAAAAGGTCCAGTTCCTATCAGGACATCCTTTTCTGCAAATTGTAAGTAATCTGTCGTGGGAGTTGACTTAGGAGATAGTATTGAACATGCTTCATAAGATAATAAAGATATAAAGACGCCATTAGGTTTATTTAATATGAATCTAACTGTATATTCATCTATGATTTCCGTTCTATTAAGGATGGGATCTTTATTCGTATCCAAAAACAAAGAGAAAGGATCACATACGTGAGATGTTCTGGGCAAAGTACCAGAAACATTCATGAAATATGTCAATCGATCAAAGGTAAATTTCACGGGTGTTGCATTGAATTTCGCACCATCGTGGAACCAGACATCACTTCTAAGGGAAAGAGTTAACTCATCTAATCCAGTATTCCAGGAATAATTCGTTGCTAACCGCATGATTAGAGGAACATCTGGATCTGTTAAGTCGTATACCCAAAGAGTATCACATACATGCCTTATCATATTATTTGATATTCTATCCCACGAATCAACTGGGTCTAAAACTGCTGGATGCGATCGATAATCTTTTCCTATTTTGAGTATATTTTTCAATACTGGTGGTTCAGTACCGTAAGTTCTTATTCCGAGTATAATATTTCCAAGACAAGATGTCATCAGAAGGGAAGTTAGACATAAAATTGCTAAATTTTCTTTTTTCATCCTCTAATATTTCTTTCTCTATTTTATATATAAACCTTATTTTGCGAAAGAAATCATTTCAATAAATTATAAAAAAAGTAAAAAGGAAATTATTATGCCTTTTGTATACCTGGTATAAAATATGAATCGGCTAACCATAAATTCCCCAGAATATTATAACTGACTCCCCCCAGACTTCTATGGTGCACAAAAAGAGTTTTATCAAAACATATCGGCAAAAGAAGATAGAGTTCATTGATTGCTCTTTGTTGGATTTTAAATATTAATTCTGCCCTTCTTGTTATATTAGTAGGGTCTGTTTTTTCATATTGCCTTAACCATTTATCGATGAGATAATCATTGGTTCTTATATTTGCGTATTCATGACTTGATTTATTACTTAATATAGGTGCTAGCATATTAAAAGGGTCTAGGTAATTGGGACTCCATCCAGTATACCAGATACCACATTCCCATGGTTTTGGTTTTAACGACCACCAACCTATATCCCAAGGATCCCATTCAGTTTCAAAATAGATACCAATTTTATCCATATCATTATTAAGTGCATCTATCATTTCCATCCCAGGTATCCATCCTTCATAGTCATAACCTTGATAAATAACTAGAGTTAAGGCAGCCCAAGCAGCATCATTTGTAAAATTCTCACCGTAAGCTTGTAGTGTAAGTCCAGCTGTTTCAATAGGGAATGCTTCCTTCATGGCTAATCTGGCAATTGATGTATTATAATATGGGGCTTTAAATGATGAATTATAATTAAGAAATCCAGGAGGGAGGATTTGTTCAGCTCTTATTGCACCCCCTTGGAGAGTTTTCTCAATGAAGTAAGAATAGTTATAGGCGTAAGCTATAGCTTTTCGGATGTTAGTATTATTAATTTCGTTATTATTAATAGCCCAGTATCTGAAAATAGTACTTGTGTTCATTTCTACAAAATGGAACTCACCATGAGCTTTAAATTCTGGAATAAAAGAAAATAAAGGATATTTAAGGTAATCAAATTTTCCGTCTAAAAAAGCATTATTTACAGAGGTAGTATCGGGATAATATTCCCAAATAATATAGTCCCAAAAGGTATTGAACCCCCAATATAAATCAAACCGTTCAATTCTCAGTTCTTCTCCTGCAATAAAATGTATATATTCAAAAGGACCAGTACCAACTAATATATCCTCTGAAAGTAATAAGTTTTCTGTTGCAGGAGTTGATTCTGGAGACACTATTGAACATGCTTCATAACACAATAACGCAATAAAAACACCATTTGGATGATTTAGTATTAATTTGATTGTGTATTCATCAATAATTTCAGTTCTGTTTAAGATTGGTTCATTATTCATATCGAAAAATAAGTATGAAGTGTAGCAAACATAATAACTAGTAGAAGGTAAAGAACCAGAAGCATTTATGAAATAGGTTATTCGATCGAAGGTAAATTTCACGGCTGTTGCATTGAATTTCGTACCATCATGGAACCATACACCATTTCTAAGTGAAACCGTTAACTCATCCATCTCTATATTCCAAGAATAATTCGTTGCCAACCTCAATTTTAGTGGAAGATTTGGATCTGTTAAGTCGTATACCCAAAGTGTATCACATACGTGCCTTATCACATCTTTTGATTCACTATACCTTATATCAATAGGATCTAAGGCTTCGGGAGATCTACCTGCAGGTACACCCATTTTGAGTACATTTTTCGATATGGGCGATCTAAATCCATTAATTCTAATCTCTAAGATAACATTTGCTGAAGAAGAAGCAGTAAGTAGTATAGTTAGAATAATTATTACTAAATTTGATTTTTTCATCCTCTATTATTTTTTTACCAATTTTATATATATAAACCTTATTTCATAAAAGAATTCATTTCAATAAATTATAAAAAAATGATAATCGAAAATAAATTAATTTAAAGTAGGTTCACTAATTTTTTTAAATATTTTTTCTAAATCACCTATTTGTTCTCTTTTCATTAAGCTTTTGATATACCTGGTATAAAATAAGAATCTGTTAACCATAAATTCCTCTGAATATTATAACTAACTCCTCCCAAACTTCGATGATGTACATAAAGAGTATGATCAAAACCTAATGGAATAAGAAGATAGAGTTCATTGATTGCTCTTTGCTGGATTTTATAAATTAATTTTGATCTTCCTGTGATATTAGTTGGATCTGTTTCTTCATATTGTTTTAACCATTTGTGAATGAGATAATCATTGTTTCGCAAGTGATTACTAGACAGGTTATTTAACAATGGTTCCAACATATTGAATGGATCTATATAATCAGGTCTCCAGCCACTATAAAAGATCTCAAGTTTATCTTCATCATAGTCACAACCCCAATCCCAACCCCACCATGGATCCCAACAAGGGTGATCAGGTACAATTACAATCCCAATTTGCTCCATATCTTGTCTGAAAGCTTCATTCATCATTATTCCAGTTGTATATCCTGGATATTTTAAGACATCATATGTTGCTAAGGTTAACCCTTGCCAAAGAGCATCATTAGTAGGATTTACACCAACAGCTTCTGCAGTGACGCCAGCAGCAGCAGTCTCAGTTGGGAATGCTGTCATCATTGCTTGTCTTGCTATTGCTGTATTATAGTAGGGGGCATTAAATGATGAATTATAATGTGGAAACCCGGGAGGTAAGAACTGCTCAGCCTTAATTGCAAATCCTTGACGAATTTCTTTTATAAAATAAGTATAATTATATGCATATGCGATCGCTTTTCGTACATACGTATTATTGATCTTTCTATTATTTAAACTCCAATATCTAAATATAGTACTTGTATTCATTTCCACAACTACGATATCTTCATCCGCTTGAAACTCGGGAATTAGAGATGTTAAAGGGCTACCAAGATAATCAAAATTTTGTTCTAACATAGCATAGCTAGCTGTTGTGGCATCTGGATAAAATACCCATATGATTTCCTCCCAAAAGGTTGCAAGTCCCCAATAAAGATCAAAGCGCGTAAATCGCAATTCTTCACCAAAGATGATAGGGTTGTATTCAAAAGGACCAGTTCCTACCAAGATATCTTCTTCTGCAAATTCCAAGTATTCTGTCGCAGGAGTTGACTTAGGATGTAAAATAGAAGATGCCTCATCAGATAATAAAGATATAAAGACACCATTAGGTTTATTTAATATGAATCTAACTGTATATTCATCAATGATTTCCGTTCTATTAAGGATGGGATCTTTATTCATATCCAAAAACAAATAGAAAGGATCACATACATGAGATGTTTTGGGCAAGGTACCAGAAACGTTCATGAAATATGTTAATCGATCGAAGGTAAATTTCACGGCTGTTGCATTAAATTTCACACCATCGTGGAACCAGACATCACTTCTAAGGGAAACAGTTAACTCATCTAATCCAATATTCCAAGAATAATTCGTTGCTACCCGCATTATTAAAGGAAGAGCTGGATCTGTCAAGTCGTATACAAAAAGAGTATCGCATACATGTCTTATCATATCGTTTGATATACTATCCCAAGAATCGACTGGATCTAAAACAGCTGGAGCTGCAGTTTCTGCTTTTCCGACTTTTAATACATTTTTCGACACGGGCGATCTACCATTAATTCTAATCTCTAAAATAACATTTACTATAGAAGAAGCAGTAAGTAATATAGCTAGACTAATAATGGCTAAATTTTCTTTTTTCATCCTCTAATATTTTTTTCTCTATTTAATATATAAATCTTATTTTGCGAAAGAAATCATTTCAATAAATTATAAAAAAAGTAAAAAGGAAATAAAAACAAAATAATGAAATTTTTTCTTCTAAGAAAAATTTTAAAAAATTAGAATATAAAAAGTGAGCTTAAGATTCTCTTTATTTTTCTTCTAATTTTGAACGTAAAGTAAGTTCAGCAATTTTTTGGAAGATTTTTTTAACATTTTCCCCTGATAACGCGGAAGTTTCAAAAAAGGGTGCAGCTAATTTTTCACTCAAATGTTCTGCCATAGGTAATATAATTTTTCGCTCGTCTTTCAAATCTATTTTGTTCCCAATCAAAATACGTGGGATTCCTGAAAGCCCATATTTAACACTCGTATTAAACCAATTGTTTATATTTGAGAATGAACTCGAGCGTGTGATATCATAAACCAACATCATACCGTCAGCTCCGTTGAAATAAGGTCGATGTAACATATAAAATTGTGGTTGTCCTGCTATATCCCAAATCATAAGATTTATTGTGGTGTCCTTACCCATATCGTCTTTAATTGTGACTGGTTCTTTTGTGATGTTCACTCCAACCGTCGGTACATATTCATAGGTAAACTTCTCACCGCAGAAATTTGTCAAAAGGCTAGTTTTACCAACTGCTGGATCCCCAATCACAATTATCTTAAATATCATCTCAGTTTTTCCTTGAAATATTATGTCTCCTTTATCTTTACCATCTGTCATGATTATGATTAAGTATCTTTTTGAAATTTTTAAGTTTTTGATTAATTAATTAATGATATTCGAATATAAAAATTTTAATTATTCTTTTTTAAGTTGTATTCGTTTTTTTATTTCGAATTTTGAAGTTTTACTCTTATCGCGAGAAATAAAAAATATTTTATTTACCTTGAAATGAAGTTCATTCCAATTATTTTGTAAATTCTTCATTAAATCTATGAGATTTTTTTTTCCTTGAATTTGTCCTACGCTCAGGTGTGGTCTATATCCATTTTTATGTTTGTTAAGGTCATTACAATCCGGTACAATTTCTAAAACTTTTGATTGTAAATTAATAATCAACTCAATAGGTTCTGGATTCAACCACAATGTATATCTTTGTTTTCCATGATTAAAATAATTAAACTGTTTTAGGTGAATTTCAAAAGGTTTAATAGTGCTACACAGTCTAGAGAATTCTTGCTCTAGTGTTGGATATTCGGTCTCTGGTCTAAAAGGATATAATAATGTTATATGGGGCATCCAACGATTAATTTGACGGTCATATTTTTTACGGATTTTTTGAATAGGGTTCCACATTTCTTCTGGAGGAATAATTACAACAGCAGAACTGAAAACTTTACTTGTCAAGATATCAAAAATACTATGGATAGGATGCTTATTAATTAATTAATACTAACTGAAAAGATTTTTGAGATTTATTATTAAGTTATTATTGTAGAAATAGTTAATCCCATTCAATTTTTTCATAAAGTTCAACAATTCTTACAGCAGTAATGGTAGTTTCTGTGGTTGAATATTTTTTATCTTCCCAAATTCCATTATCATTTTGTAATTTTTTCAGATGTTCTACACCTTTATTTAGTAAATTATCTTGAAATGAATATCCTGCTGCCATTAAAGCATCTAAAAGCCAAGTGAGTGGTTGCGACGGAAGTTTTGGTATCCAATTCAAAGTATAATCATAACAGTGCTCAAATAGAGTTTGAGGTAAAACAATTCCATATGAATATAAACATAGTAAAGCCCAAGCGCCATACCATGTCCCAGCTACGATATTCCAATCATCCCACTTCTTCTTTAACCAACTTATTGCTGGTTCTATTATAGGATTTTCCTTATACCTTAAAGAAAAGAGTCTCATCGGAACTGCTGCTGTAAAGTAAAATCTATCAATAATTGTCTCCTCTTGGAGCCATTTTTGAGGTGAATGAGAAAGTTTTGCTTCTGTCTCATAAAAAGATCCATCTCGTTCTTGTATTTTTTCTAAAAATGACAAAGTGAGAATCATTCGTGGTGATTTCTCAAGATGAAACTCTCTAATCCATCGTAGACAATGAATAGTACCACCTAATGAACCAATACGATCTCGATTCTCTTTAGATGAATTATAATCCCAAGATCCATTTGAAAATTGGTAATCTAAGAGAAGGTTTTCTAATTCATGGTTTTCATAAGGAATATTTAATGCATTTTTTAGTCTTAATTTATCTAATTCAGTACCTTCTTGATTTATATATTTAATAGTTTTCTCCCATTTTTTCGTTTTAGAGAGGTGAAGATTCATTCGGAGAGATATTGAAATTTTAATTTAATTAGATTTCTAATTATAAATAAGATAGCGTCTATTTTAAAAATTATAAAATTAAACTTTTTATTTTAGTGAGGTTTAATTCTAATTTAACATATGAAGATTAAACATCGACATTTTATACGAAAATCCGAATTAAATCCCTTAAAAGAAGAAATCCAAAAACAATATGATCAAAATTTTGTCAATCAGATATTTCCAAAAAAGTGTAATGTGGAGGTAATTGAAACAGAAGCAGGAGATACTTTATTCGCGGTTAATAATGTCTTAAAATTATGGAAATCTAAGGAAGGATATATTCCAGTTCTAACACTCTTATTGAATAAGCAAATAGATTTGAAGACTATTGTAGTTGACTTCGGAGCTATTCGATATGTTGCGAATGGTGCTGACGTAATGCGTCCAGGGATAACCAAAATAGATCCCTCGATTAAAAAAGGAGATATCGTGGGAATTATAGAGGAAACTAAAAATAGAGCTCTAGCTATTGGTAAAGCTATGTTTGATGCTTCTGAATTGGAAGCAAAAGATTCAGGAAAAGTTATAAAGAATCTTCATACAATCCAAGATTCTGTATGGGAATTTGAAAAAGAGTTTACATAAATTCAGCTTTTAAAATTGATCCAAGTAGAGTTTTTTCTGGTCCTGCTAATTCGTTAATAGAATGACTTTCTAATTCATAAGAGTCCAATAATGCGCCACATTCCTTAAAGTTGTATAGATTGATGATTATATTTAGGCCTTCTTCCACGATTTTTTTATTAGTTATCCCATCTGAAGCCTGCATTAATTTTATGATAGAAAGAGATCTCCATAAATCATTTTCGTAAAGTTTATTGTCTAAACCTAGAAAATCATCAAAAATTTCACCAAATAACTCTACTTCTGAGATCAATTTTAGCCTATACCACCTCAACCCTTATGTGCTGAAAATACACACTTCTCCCTTGCAACTGCAATAATATATTTATCCATTAATATATTTGAATCCAATTATTTCAGATGTTTTCCGTTATGATAATACTAACATAAATGAATCGACTTTTAATGTTCGAAATTAATCACAGACAATCGAAAACATTAATTTTTACAAGTCCTTTTTTCAATTTTGTATATTTTATCTAACTTTTTTGTACGTTAGTATTCATATATATCTGAAATTATAAGTATGATTTAATATACAAACAATTAAAACACTAATAATACCTACATATCTAGCTTTACAAAAGAACTTCTTATCCTGCGATATTTATCTAAAAATAATTTTATAATTTGGATAATATAAGAAAAAATGAAATTTCAATTTTCTAAATATAATTCTTCTTTTTAATTTTAGAGCTATTAATAACGATAATTAGTATAATAGTGCAAGGAATAAAGATAAGATAGTAATTTCCAAAAGGGATTTGATTTATTATTGGTATATCACCATATTTTATATGATACCCTATTGATCCAGCTTGACTTACTTTATATTCAGTTAATGTGCCATTCTCGTTAAAGCTGAAAGCGAAGTTGATACTTGAGGTGACATTTTGCATAGTTAAAGTATTTCCGTTGATAGAATAATCCTCAAATAATAATAGAGAAGTTTGATTCAAATAATTACCAACCCAAGTTAGATTTAATGGGATTGGTATAAAAAACAACACACCAAAAAGTGCAAAATGCCAATCAGTTGTAAATGCTGTGAACAAAGCCATTGTTGTGTGGTTGAAAAAAATCGCACTTCCATTGAATATTATATCCCATTGAGGATTAGTGTAAAATGTACTATAGACTTCAATTGAGTAATTAAGTATTGTTCCAATGTAAGTTGTGGAGTCCTCAATCCAAGTTCCATTGTATTTTTCTTCGATTATTACTCTAAATTTAGAACCTTGACTTAACAAGATAGCGGAATTGCCCACCATAACAGTCCATATATGCTCTTCTCCTTCTTCAACACCATAATTATAATTTAAACCTAACGTATTTGATGCGGATGAAATTGAAATAATAGAGATGGCTAAAATGACAACTAACGATTTTTTACCTGACTTTGAATTCATTTCCTAGCGTCTAAATTAATTTGCGATATAAAGTAGTTTTTAAGTTAGTAATAGGTTAGTAATTTTTCAATTAAAAGTTATTGTTTATGTATTATACTTAATATTCTTACTCTAAATCAGTTTAATAAATTTGATATGTTTTAAATTAAATTTAGTGTTAGAGATATTATGAGTGATCAAGATTTGATACTGTATGAAGCGAAAGGGCGAATCGCTACGATAACAATTAATAGAGCAGATAAAGCGAATTCGTGTAATATTCCTATGTTAAAGGCGATACATCAGAATTTAATTGAGGCAGATAAAGATGAAAAGGTTAAATGTATTATCATAAAAAGCACTGGAGAGAAATTCTTTTCTGCTGGTTATGATCTTAAAGAAATCCAAGGTTCTCCCGAAAAAGCAACAGGAATTACAGTGTGGGGTAGAAAAGTTAATGAGACAATGATTCTAATGAAAAAACCAATAATTACTCAAGTTCAGGGTATTGCAGTAGGTTTTGGTGTATTATTGATATTAGCTTCGGATTTAAGGATTTTTGCTGACAGATCGAAAGACGAGTTATATATTAGATTACCGGAGTTAGCCATTTCCGCCTTTCCTCAGACTGGTGCAACACTACTTCCATTATTAGCTTTTGGTTTTAGTTATGCAAAATATGCTCTGTTTTCAGCAGATATGATTGGATTAGATGATTTGAAAAATATCAACTTTCCAACAAGGATTTTTCCACTTAATGAACTTGAAACTGAAACTCTTAACTTTGCTAAACAAATTGTAAAATATCAAAAAGAATTTAGTTTCTTTACTAAAACTATGTTAACCATTATGAATAAAGCCTATATTAAATCATGTTTAGATATGGAAGATGAGTGTGGAAAAGTTGCCTATGATCCAAAGAAGTTTACGATGAAGGAATTGGATGATTTCATAAATAACTTATATAAAAAATATCCTTAAATTGAGAATTTTTTTTAATATTTTAACTATATTTTTTATATGTTGGGTATAGATGTTAATATAATAAAACCATTTATTTTCAGATCCTAATTCCTAATTTTCCACTTGAACTTTTTTTGCTCTGACCCCAAGTAAAAATTTTTTAGTAAATAGTTCTGAGCTTTTAACTTAATGATTTATAAGGATTTTTGGTGACTATGTTTCTTGTGTAGTATAAAGTTAAAGCGGTATAATATGTGCGTATTATGTTCCTTGCATATTACACAGTGTTATAATCGACTTGAAGTTTATATTACTAGGAGCTATATGTCGATGGTCATAATGAGCATATGAATAAGCATATCTCGATGACTCATCATAATTAAACAATAAAGGTTGTGTGTTGCAAAATGAGTATGTATCGATCATATTTATTAAAAAATAATTTCTGGGCAAAAAAAGGAAATGAGAAATATCCTGAAGCAGAAAAAGTATTTATTAAGCACGATTCAGAAGTAGGGGGAATTTATGCAATTCTCCAAAATGAAAGGAAGGGAGTTAAAATTATCGCTGAAGGAAAAGAATACTTTTTTAATAATTTTGATAAGCTTGATTCCTTCCTAACTAGACTTCAACAAAGAAAAGATGATTTCATGAAAATTCTCAGAAGAAAGGATATTTCTCAAAAATTAAGAATGTTAGATATCTAATTTTTTTTATACAATTTTTATCTCTATCTATTATAAATTGGCTGAAGGCCTGTTTGAAAATGTCTTAATCTTAGTTCTGCGCCTCGAGAAATTTTTACTTTCGGAATAGATTCTTTATTTTTATAGAGTTCTGTGATTGCTGCTACAGCATAATCAATATGAGATGTACTATATACATTTCGAGGCATTGCAAAACGTACTAGATTTAAAATTCCTTTTCGTTGCTCAGGTGTTTTCTTATCCCATTCAAATGCAAAAGGACCTAATTCTACAGCTCTTATACCATAATGTCTTAAAAGTTCAATAGTAAATCCAACACCTCCAAAATCATCTATTTTCATATCTGTTCCCTCGAAAAATTTGTTCATATTAATGTAAACAGCATGACCACCAGCAGGCAGTATAACAGGTATACCATTTTGAGCAAGTTTTTTTGCAAATTCTCTTACTTGATTTTTTCGTTCATTTAAATAAGGTTCTTTTATTACTTCGTAAAGACCCGCTGCTAAAGCCATTATATCTCTACCACTCATTCCACCATAAGAATCATTTCCGAAGGTTAATATCTGTCTTTCTTTTAGTCTAATACCAATATCTTGGTTGATGGAAAACTTTTCATGAAAAAGACCTTTGTCTCTAAAGAAAAATCCACCACCCATGTTAGCTAATCCATCCTTTTTGAAGCTAATAGTAAATCCATCAACATAAGAAAACATTTCTTTGACAATTCTTTGGATTGAGCGATTCTTATATCCTTCTTCAAATTCTTTAATGAAATTCGCATTTTCACTAAACCGACAGGCGTCAAAGAACAAAGGTATATCATATTTTTGGGCAATTTTATGGACTTCCTTAATATTTTTCATCGAAACTGGTTGACCTGCAGCGGTATTGTTCGTAATTGTAATGTAAATCAATGGAATCGCTTCTACACCTTTTTCCTGAATTAGATTTTCAAGTCCTTCAATATCCATATTCCCTTTAAAGGGATTTCTTTTATCCATTTCATCATAAGGAAAATCATTAAATAAGTTTTTTGAGAATAAGTTTACCGCTACAATACCATTAGCAACTATATTCGCCTCAGTCGTATCAAAGTGTCCATTATTTGGGATGTAATATGTAATATCTTTTTTTTCTTTTAGTATAGGTGCGATAGTTGAGAATAAGAGATGCTCAGCACATCTTCCTTGTGGAACAATAAAGGCATTTGGACGTATTAACTGATATTGACCTCCGTTTACAAAACCTCCTTCATATGATGTTATATACAGCTCATCCATGAGTTTTTTTACATTGGTTTCACCTGAAAGAATTAGATTTATTGATCTTTTAGGATTATCCCCTCTTTCAAATGTGTCCCTTATCGCCTCTAATAGAACATAATATCCTTTATTTCGGGCATAAGATTCATCTCCATGAAAAAGAGCGGCCCATTGAAAATCTGTCATCGTTCCAGAACCAGAATCAGATAAAAAGTCCACAAATATTAAGTCTGCAGGAAAGGAAAACATGCTATATTCAGTTTTTTTGAGTACATATTCCCGTTGTTCCTTTGTAACTTCTTTTATTGTTCTTATAACTAATGGTTTATTTGCTGGAATTTGTACCCCTAATTCCTCTTGTGATTTCAAAATATTCTACCTTTAAATTGAAGTTATAATTGCTTTTTTGAGTTTTTCAATTTAACTTGATTTATAATTCTAAATCATTAAAAAATGATTTGTAAACTAAATTTTAAGAAAGTAAGAATTAAATAATTTTATTTCAATATTAAATTCATTAATTAATTATATCAAATTATATAAAAGGATCTAAAAATGGAACTCCCAGATTATATTAAGAATCGAATTTGGAAGGATTATTTACCAGATGGAATGACTCTTGAAGTTGAAATCCCTGAAGATAAATCTTTAATTGATGTATTTGAAGCAGGCGCTAAAGATTATGCCCATAAAGTAGCATTTGATTACTTTGGAAGGGAATTCACATATGGTGAAATGGATCAATTAACAAGAAGATTTGCCACTGCCCTCTTGAATTTAGGGATAAAGAAAGGAGATGTGGTAGCTCTTTGGTTACCAAATTGTCCACATTTTTCTATTTGTTATTTTGCCACATTAGGTCTTGGAGCTACATTGACTGCAATTAGCCCCTTATTTGTGGCAAGAGAGATGATTTATCAAATAGAAGATTCAGGAGCCAAATATCTCATAATGATTGATAGATTTTATGGAGAATATAAGAAAGCAGAAAATCGATTAAATCTCAAAAATGTGATTTTAGTGAATGTAGAAGGAAAAGTCCCTGAGATACCCGAAACAGACAAATTAATCCATTTTAATACATTGATGGATTCAAACCCGAAAGCTATAGCAGATTTCAAGGTAAAGATTGATCCAAAAAAAGATATTGCTATTATTCAATATACAGGTGGTACGACAGGTGATCCAAAAGGTGCTGAACTATCTCATTATAATGCTCTATCAAATCTTTTACAAATTAAACAAATCTCAGATTATATGAAAGAACATTATATTAAGGGAGATCTCGTAGGAATCTCTGTGCTCCCATGGTATCATGTATATGGTCAGATTTGTGAGCTTCTACAAGGTCCTTTAAATGGAGGGAAAGGTATAATTTTTCCAACGTTTGATATACCTCGAATTATTGAAACTATTAAAAAAAAGGAAGCTAATTTTATACTTGGAGTACCCACTATGTTTATCAATATATTAGGTTACCAATCAAGTAAAGATGTAGATTTTTCTAATCTTAAATATTGCAATGTAGGAGCATCTGCAATGCCAATCGAGGTTGCAAAAGAATGGGAACAAAAAACCGGATTTCCTTTGGGAGAGGGATATGGTTTAAGTGAATCAACTGTCTGTGTTTCAAATTCTCCCCCATGGGCTAAGAAAAAGCTAGGAAGTTGTGGTATTCCTATAGCTAGTACCTTAATTGGCATTATTGA
>JBHLNW010000163.1:0-4594 GCA_048941185.1 Promethearchaeota archaeon | reverse complement strand
TAAATTTAACTCACAATATATTCAATACATTTATTAATCATAATTTACTCATAATTTATCAAAATAATAGGGTTTTAAACTTGTCAAATAAGCTTAATAGAATCTACATAGGCTCTATTTGCAATCGAGATCTTGAAATTTTTGATAAGATTAAAAAGTTCTGTAAAAAAAACTATAATATCGCTATCGTTAATCTATTAAAAAAAGATTCCAACACATTTAATGTCAAGTATTTCAAGAAACAACTCAAGAAGTACCCTATTTCTTTTTTAATTATCAAAGTGTTATCCGAAAAAGAAAATCAAGAGATTTATAAAGCGATTAAAGATATAGCGCCTTATATCCCTCTTTTGAATAGTTTAGACGCAGTACGAACATGTGAAAGTAGAAAACATACTTTTAGAGCTGTTGAACAAAAATATAAAAAAAATATAATACCTCGTTGTTTCTATACTTTTAATGAAGCTTTTGAAGCTTGTTCTAATGGAACAAAGCTTGTTATTAAATTAGATAAACATAATATTCCAAACTTATCAAGAGATGATAGAATAATAGGGATCGCTAAAGATCCTCACAGTTTTAAAGAATTAACAAAAGAATTTAATGAAAACGAACTTTTTTTCCAAGAATATCTAGGTAAATTTGATATTATTTATAAGGTATATGTCATTGGTCGATGGACGGTTACAATAACTTCCCATAACCGATTGCAACAAAAAGAATACTTAACCCCGTTAGAACTGATTCATATTCGTGTTCCGATTGACAAGCAATTAAAGAGACGGATATTACGTTTGGGTAGAAAAATGGGACTCTCCATCTTCGGTGTTGATTATGTCTTAACAGATGAGGGGAATCCATATATTATAGATATTAATGATTTTCCAAGTTTTAGAAGTGTGCCTGAAGCAGTGAGTTTAATATCAGATTATATCTATAATATTGTACAAATGCAACAGCAAATATATAAAATTCGTGCTTCAGTTAAAGGTTAAAATTTAAGTTAGGAGTTTATTCTTTTTCCTTATTATCGTTCTCGATTATTATCTAAAAACTCTAAAAGCCTCTTTTTGGCGATATAATCCTCTAATTGCTCAGGAGGATGTTTTGCAAAGAAAGAACACGCAGAATGAAGAACACCTCCAACTTTTCTATCTTTAGCAATTTTGCTTATTCTAATGGAATCTGTTATAATTCCCGCTGAATTATTTCCATCTTCTACAAACAAAGTAACATCAATTCTTACTGGTGCTCCTCCAAACACCCGTCCTTCGATTCTCATATATGCCTCTTTTTGGTTTTTTAAAAATGGAATATAATCTACAGCAGAGATTTGACAATCTACACTTTCTTTATTTTGAAGGTTTGATATTACTGATTCAGTTTTAGATTGCCGTTTTCCTTCTTCATATCTTAAATTGCCACTAGGCATTGGGGTTAAAAGATTACAAAAATCACTAGATCCACCCCAATCAAGTTGGATCGTCTTGTCTAATATGGCGCCTCGCATAGGAAAGAGATTAGCCAAAGCTCTATGGACGATAGTAGCTCCTATTTGTGATTTCACATCATCTCCTATAAGCGAAAGATTGAATTTCTCGGCTTTTTCGACTATTTCAGCATCCTTAACAACATGTGAAGGCATTCCATTTACAACACAAGATCCTGCTTCGAGTGCACTCATTGCATAAAATTTAACAGCTTCATGGGACCCTGTCGGAAGTAAAATGACTGTAACGTCTATATTCCTATTTCTTATCTCATTAACAATATCAGCAGGCTTTTGATTATCATCTACTGGAACAATGTTTTTAATATTACTATCTAACCCATCCATTATAGGTCCCTTGATAACAGGAGCGTTCAAATAATTAGGTTCAAAAATTTTCATATTACAATTCGGTTCAGCGAAAATTGCTTGACTTAAATCTTTTCCAACTTTATGTGAATTAACATCTATGCCTAAAACAAAATTAATATTATTAATATTATATTGAGTAATTTCTGGAAGTATACCTATTGTCTTTTCTGGATTCTTTTTATAATTTTCAATGCCTTGTACTAAAGCTGAAGCTACATCACCTACTCCAACTATAGCAACATTGATAATTTTATTCGCCATAATATTTTGTATAATAAAATGATTATATTTAAATCATTTTAAAAAATCGTAAAGATTTAAAAGCCTTTAATTTAAAATCTAATAAGATTGTCAAATTTGAGATAATAAGTTTATTATAATTATATACAAGAAAAATATAAAAAGTGAAAATTAAATTTATTAAATTCTCCAGTATTCTAATATAATATCTCTCGACAATATTATTTTAAAAATTAGGATTTTAATGGTTACTTTAATGTTTAATTTTGATATTTTGAATCTAATTCTTTTAATTTTCTTTTTTTTAATGCTCTTCCTAATAGTTATTTATTTACTCTTACCTAGGTTATTTAATCTTTTTGTTTCTCCAAGATTTAATGCGAGTTATTTATATAAATCAACGGATTTTAAAAAAAAGCCCATAGAAGAATTGCTTCCTAATCAAGGAAAAAAATTTCAAATCGTATTTAATAATAGCTTAGGGACTTACTTAATTTCATTTGGAGATAAAAGAAAATTAATAAATGGAATTATAAATATAAGATATAAATTAAACGACTATAGCAACCAATTGTCTTCTAAAACCCATTCAAAATTATTGGAATTAATATCTACTACTGAAAGTGCTGGAAATGATAAATTAGGTGCATTTAAATCAATAAATTCTCAACTTCGTTTAAAAGGGGAAGATAGAGATATATATACATCAATAAAGAATTATAATGAACAAGGATTTATTTTATTCGAACTTACTATTCCAGAAGGATTAGAAAGCACATCTTCAGGTGAAAAATCAGAACTTATTACATCATTCCCTTCATTCGTAAACAGAAGTCTTAATAATAATATTCTTACATACCGAGATACAAAATTTTGCCCTCCGACAAGAAAACTTACAAGTACTTCTGCTCCAGTGGTATTTTATGATGATGATTTAAATTGTTTAGTATTATCGCCTTTAGAAGGTTTTCTAAACACATCAATCTCAAAGGGAAGAAATGGAACAATAGATTGTGGAATCCAAGGTGAAATTAAAGAATTACCAAAAGAATTTTCCCAAAAATTCATTCTCCTTCTTGGTAAAGGGATTAACAAATCAATAGAACGTTTAGGAGATCTTCTTTTAAAACATCATAATTCTAAACGTAAAAGCCTCTATGCTAATATTATCACTTCTTATTTAGGATATTGGACTGATAATGGTGGTTATTATTATTATAAAACCGAAAAAGGAATGAACTATGAGGATACGATGCTAGCAATTAAGGAATATTTTAATGAATATAATATTCCTATAGGCTATTATAATTTTGATAGTTGGTGGTACTTAAAGCATACTAATAAGACTCTCACAACAGTTTTTAGACCTCTTGTTCGAATAATGGGAGGTGGATTGTATGGTAATACCTTACGTTGGGAAGTAGATCCTAAAAATTTTACCACAGATTTAAAATCCTTTCATCAAGAAAAATTTCAAAAGCCAATTACAGCCCATAGTCGTCGCTGGGATGCTAGATCTCCTTATGTTGGCAAATTTAAATTTGAAACATATAAAAATCATGCTGTTCCCTTGAAAAAAGAATTCTGGCAATGGTTAATGAAACATGCAAAGGAAAGTGGAATTCAAGTTTATGAGCAAGATTGGTTGAAAAATCAAGTTGCTAGTATGCCTATTTTAAGACAAAATTTTGCTGCTCAAAAAAATTGGTTGGAAAATATGGCTACTGCTGCTAAAGAACATGGACTTGATGTTTTCTATTGTATGCAAACTCCAGGAATGTTGTTATTTAGTATAGAACATTCAAATATCAGTATATCTCGTTGTTCAGAAGATTACAATCATAGATGGCCATTGACATATAGATTTATACACGCTACTCAAACAAATATCTTTTTTCATGCTCTAGGAATCAATTCACATCCAGACGTTTTCCGTTCTCAATCTTTAGAAAATATCAAATTTAGACTATTCAGCGAAAATTATGCTGATTTTAATTGCCTATATCAAATTTTAAATGCGGGAGTTGTCGCACCTGGAGATAAAAAGGAAAATGTTAATTGGTCGCTTCTGCAAAAAACATGTAGAGATGATGGGTTCCTGTTGAAGCCAGATAAAGCCTTGACAGCAAATGATTTAATGTTTAAGAAACACAGAAAATATTATATATGTGATACTTTTACAAAACTAGATAATTTTACTTGGAGCTACATATTAGTTATAAATATCTGGCCTAAAAGAGTCAACGAAACATTTTTCACCCTTCAAGAACTTGGATTTGAGGAAAACGATTATATTTTATATAATTATTATACTACAGCGATAAATCGGATTAAAGTTCATGATGTTATTGAACTGGGGCATTTAAAAAGATATGAATATAAATATTATATTGTATGTCCTATCACCATAAGTGACATGGCTTTAATTGGATGTCCTGATAAATTTATCACTAGTTCTGGAAAATTAATAATAAATTTGAATGCTACTAAGGA
>JBHLNW010000068.1:0-19743 GCA_048941185.1 Promethearchaeota archaeon | reverse complement strand
CATCAATTAATTCATTTAGCATTAAGAAATATATAAGAATATTTTATTTAAAATATTGACAGAGCTGTATAAAAATTTGAAATTTAGTGCCATTCAAGAGAAGTTGGCTGAGTTATAAGAATAGAACTGGAAATGATAAATAATTTAACATACTATAGGAGATAATTTGTCTGAGTTTATATTCAATCTTTTTTTATTCTGGTATAATGACAGAAGGATCTTCTTTAATTTTGTCTAAAACAATTTGGGTTTTTACTTCTTCCACTCCCGGAAGATTGCGTAAATTCTCAATAAGACCCATAGAATCTTGATGATTAAGACACTTTGCCATAATGAACAATGGATATTCTCCCGTAATTATATACGCATACTTTATCTTGTCCATAAGCTCTATTTTTTTCTTAAGATCATCTAAAGGATATGATGAATTTACTCGAAGTGATGCCATTACCATTTCACGATATCCTAAATAACGACAATCTATAAGCGTTACATATTGCTTTATTACCTTTTTTTCTTTTAAACGATTAATCCGCATCCTTATCGATGTTGGAGTTAGTTGTACCTCTCTTTCAATGTCACGAAGTGAAGCCTTGGCATTATTTTGGAGAATGCTCAGTATTTGTTTATCTAAATCATCTAAATCTATAATTTCAGTCATTTTCTTATTCGAATTTTATAGGTTAAGAAATCAATAATTTCAACTTCTTTACTTATTAATATGATAAAATTAATATAAACTTTTTGTTCGTGATATCCTTTTATAAATATCTATATTTATTTGTGCACTTTTTTGGGAGAATCTTTATATTATGTATGGTAACTTTAAATATAAGTTTACATTTGTAATATTTAGAATAAAATCAATTATGAATTGTAAATAAAAAGTCATAAAAAAGTTTAAAAAAAAAAGTGAAAATAATGGCTGTTAAAACATTTGATTATACTGGCTTGAAATGTCCAATGCCTGTTTTGAAAACAAAAAAAGAATTGAGAAATCTAGCTTCAGGCGAAGTCATCGAAGTAATTGCGGATGATGTTGGTGCAAAAAAAGATATTCCTGCATTACTAAATAAATCGGGCGATGAATTAGTAGAACTTCGAGAGGACAATGGAAACTTAATTTTTATAATTAAGAAGGCATAAATTTCAAATATTAGAGGTTCTGCGTGACAATGACGACTTATACATTCTTTATAAGTACAGAGCCATACAAATTTGAGGCTGTAGATTCACTAATCGAAATAGGGAAAGCTGTATTAAAAAAAGGGAACCGTATAAGAGGTCTATTTTTCTTTGGAACAGGAGTATATAATCTCAAAAAAGATATAAGCTGTGGAAGTTCGATTAGGAATATTCCAAATAAAATCCAGCAGTTTTGCCAAGATAACAATATTCCAGTAGCGGGATGTAGTACATGGGTTAGCATAACCGGCTTAAAGCAAACAGAGTTCATTGATGGCGCAACTGAAGAGGGTTTAGGCGATTTTTCGAATTGGGCGATTGAAACTGATAAATTGATTATATTTGGACCAGGAGGTTAAAAAAATGGTAGAATCTGTTTTAATTATTAGTGACCAATCACCGATAGGTAAGAATTCTGCTGCAGAAGCTATTAGAATTGGTTCTGGGTTTGTAGCTCTCGGAGAATATGTCGATTGTAAAATAGTTTTTATGGGGGATGCTGTATATTTACTCAATAAAAACGCAACTCCTGAAGCAGTTGGATTGGATAACTTAGATGAAGTTCTTGAGATGGCTGATTTATCAGATTTGGAGCTTTATATAATAGATACAGCTTTATTTGATGCGGGTTTAACAAAAGAAGATTTAATCGACTATGAAAATCTGAAAATTATTAATATTGATGAGTTAGCGAACTTAATTGAAGATGCTCAAACATGTTTTAGATTCTAAGGAGGGATGAAATTGAGGTCAGAAAAGCTTGAGATGATTTATTTGTTTGGATTTAGCAGTAATAGTGGACCACATTTAGAGAGATTGCTATCAATTTTAAAGGCACAAAAAAATAAGAATTCAAAAATAGGAATGGTATTATTACATGATGGAGTAATTGGTATTTCGACCAAAGGGAAGATTCCTAAGCAAATGGAAGATCTACTGGATTTAAATATTCCGTTATTTGCGATGGTACCAGATTTAAAAGCACGAGGAATAACTCTTGATTATATTAGTGAAAGGATTAAACCCATAGAATATGAAGATCTTATAGATATTTTGGATACAACGCCAAAAGTAATATCTTGGATGTAATAAAACCAAAAAAAAAATAGATTAACAATTTTTTAAAAAAAATTCTGGCAAAAGTCAGATTAAAATTAGCGTAAAGCAAAAAAAATTTAAACCAAAATTGAAAAAACAAAAAAGGTGGTATATGTGACCGAAAACGGAACAGTAAACTTTATTGTTAAGGATAAGTCATTTGAGAAATTTGCAATGATGGCTATCCTTGGTTCAACAGGTGATGCAATGGATATGAAAATGAATTTTTTCTTTACTTTTTGGGGTTTAAATCTATTAACCAAAAAATTTAAACCTAAAGTTGCAGGAATGCCTACTCCCATGAAAGGTATGGGAGCGAAGATATTCAGAAAGAGAATGAAGAAATTCGGAATTGACGATCCAATGCAATTGATTAGGGACGGCGTCGAAAACGGTAATTTGAAATTATATCCATGTCAAATGACAATGGATTTAATGGGAATAAAAAGAGAAGATCTACTTGACTGGGTAGAAGAACCTGTTGGAGCTGCCTCATTTTTAGAAATGAGCAACGGTGGACAAATAGTTTCATTATAATATAAAACAATTTATTTTTTTTTATTTTTTAATTTAAAAAGTGATGATTAATGTCTGATGTAGAAGAAAGAACAAGGGAATTTAAAACAGACGAAGATTTTGATAAAGATTTTTTCAAAAATATTGAGAGAAAATCAAATATTTGGCAGTGCATCCAATGTGGCACATGTACAGCTAGCTGTGAAAGTGGAAGATGGACTGCTTTAAAGACTCGTTCAATTATAAGAAAAGTTGTTTTGGGAGATTTATCAGTATTAAAAGATCCTGACATTTGGTTGTGTACTACATGTTATCAATGTTATGAACGATGTCCTCGTGATGTAAGGCCTACAGACGTAATTATGGAGCTAAGAAATTATGCTACTAAATTAGGGAATATTTCTCCTAATCACAGGGCGGTTGTAGGTTATTTAAAGAATTTTGGGCATGCAGTACCAATAAACGATGAAGTTAGAAAACGACGAGTCGAATTAGGTTTAGAAGAATTACCTCCCACTGCATTTAAATTCAAGCAAGAGGGAGATGATAAAGATTTAAAAAATATAGAAAAGTACATGTTCGATTTACCTCCTGTTAAGGAGGAAAAGAAAGAAGAGGAGGAGAAATAAAATATGGTTAAAGAAAACACTTTTGCTTTCTTTTTAGGTTGTTTAATGCCAAATCGATATCCTGCGATTGAAAAATCAACGAAATTTGTCATGGAAAAATTAGGATACGAAATTTTAGATATGGAAAGAGCAACATGCTGCCCCGCACCTGGAGTCTTCCGATCGTTTAATAAAGTCGATTGGATGGTTGCTGCGGCAAGAAATTTATGTATTGCTGAACAATTAGAGGCCGATATTTTAACAGTTTGTAATGGATGTTTTGGCACACTTCAAGAAGTTAACAAACACCTTAAACAAAATGAAGAACATCGAAATGTAGTAAATGAAAGATTAAAACTTATTGGAGATTATGAGTTTAAAGGAACCATAGATGTTCGACATGTAGCTGAAGTTTTAGGATATGAAATTGGTCCATGGGGTATTGAAGATAAAATTATTCGAAAGGTTAATGCGAAAGCTGCCATACATTATGGGTGTCATTTTCTGAAACCTACGAGAATTAGAGAGATTGAAAGTTCAGAAGGACCAACAATCATCGAAGAGTTTGTTGAAGCTTTAGGGATTCAATCAGTTCGCTTCAATGAGCAATTAACTTGCTGTGGTGCTGGAGGAGGTGTTAAAGCCTACGATGGTAATGCAAGCATGACAATTTTTGCCGAAAAGATGAAAAATATTGATGAAGTAAAGCCTGATTTCATTTTAGATATTTGTCCATTTTGTCATTTACAATACGAAACTGGGCAAGAGTATTTGAATAAAAATAAAAATTGTAATTATGATTATCCCGTAATTCACCTTTCTCAATTAACTGCATATTGTATGGGAATGGATCAAGAATTTATTGGATTACAATATCAACAAATGGGAAAGGATTATATTTTTGGAGGAGTTGAGGTAAATAAAGAAGAGGAGGCGGCATAATTTGACCGTAAAAGAAGAAAAAATAGAAAATACCAAAAGTTTAGGGGAAAAGGTTGTAGATGCGGGGAGTGATGAGCCACAAATTGGAGTATTTGTATGTCATTGTGGACACAATATAGCAGGTACTGTAGATGTAGCTAAGGTTGCTGAATATGCTTCAAAATTGCCTAATGTTGTTAAAGCAGAACATTATATGTTTATGTGTTCAAAACCCGGAGTTCAAATGGTTAAAGATTCTATTAAAGAATTAGGTGTGAATAGAACAGTTGTAGCATCTTGTTCAAAAAATCAACATGGAAGAACCTTTGCTAAAGCCATTGAAGAAATGGGTCTTAATAAGCATAGGCATCAGCAAGTAAACGTACGAGAATATTGTAGTTGGGTTCATCAAAAACAGAAAGAAAAAGCGACAGATAAAGCATTGAAGCTTGTTGAAGCAGGCGTTAATAGAGCAAGAAAATTAGAGGATGTTGAAACTAGGAAGGTACCAACAACAAAAGCGGCATTAGTAATAGGCGCTGGCATAGCAGGTCTTAGATCTGCTCATGATTTGGCGGAGTTGGGTATTCCAGTTTACTTAGTTGAAAGAAATTCAACTATTGGAGGTCATATGACACAACTAAATAAAACATTTCCAACGTTAGAATGTCCACAATGCTCAATCTCTCCATTAACAAATGGAGTTGCTAACCATCCCTTAATAGAATTATATACTAATGCTCAAATTAAAAATGTTGAAGGGTCAATGGGAAATTTCGAAGTAGAGATTGAAATAAAACCCCGATATGTAAAAGATAATTGTACTTCCTGTGGAGAATGTGCTCTTCATTGTCCAGTTGAAGTCCCTAATGAATGGGATAGCGGGATGTCCATGAGAAATGCGATATATAAAGCTTATCCACAGGCGATACCAGCAACTTATGTAAGAGATAAAAAGACGTGTATTGAGTGCAACACTTGTATTAATATTTGTCCTGTTCAAGCTGTTGATTTTTCAATGCAACCAGAAACAAAAACATTCAAAGTTGGTTCAATAATAGTTGCTGCAGGTTATGATGAATATGATCCAACTGAAATTGAACCTTATCATTATGGGCAAGAGGGTTATGAAGATGTTATTACACAATTAAAATTAGAGCGTATGCTTTCACCAACTTCACTCACAAATAGTCAGGTTTTACGCCCATCAGATGGTAAAATCCCTAAAAGCATTGTTATGATACAATGTGTTGGAAGCAGAAATGACCAAGTTGGGAATCAATACTGCACTGGAGTTTGTTGCAAATTTGCTATAAAAAATGCAAGAATAGTCAAAGAAATGTATCCTAATTCAGATGTGACTATCTGTTATATTGATGTAAGAACTCCTGGATTGAATTTTGAAGAATTGTATAAATCTGCACAGGAGATAGGAGTAAGATTTATCAGAGGTCGCCCTTCAGAGATTCTTAAAAATCCGCTTTCAGGTGAATTAAGTGTTATTGTAGAAGATACATTGAGTCAAACACCATTGAAGCTAAAAGCAGATTTAGTTGTACTGTCTGCTGCAATGGTACCTCCTGAAGGTATTGGCCCCTTAGGATCAAAGTTACATGTACTTCGCTCTAAGGAAGGATTCTTAAAAGAATTTCACATCAAAATGAATCCAACGTTAAGCAGCAAGGGAGGAATTTTCTTAGCTGGTGCAATTCAAGGACCAAAAGATATTTCAGAGACTGTTGCCCATGCAGGAAATGCTGCGGCTTTAGCAGCTGCTCCATTGGTTAAAGGATATATTGAGAAAGAGATGTTAATTCCTTCAATAGATTACGATTTATGTGTAAATTGCGGAATGTGTAAAACTGTGTGTGCTCCCGCAGCAATTGATATCAATACTGATGGAAGACCATTTGTAAATGAAATTGCCTGCAAGTCATGTGGTATGTGTATGCCTGCATGTCCAACAGGAGCAATTCAGTTGTTAAATTTCACAGATGATCAATTATTAGATGAAATAATTGCCGTATCAGGCGGAGGTGCTGTTTGCGAATGAGCGAATGTGAATATATTGAGCCAGAAGTTCTAGAGAAAATTCAAGATGTTGTAGTATTTATGTGTAATGAATGTGGCCAAGGATCTGCAAATACAGCTGGAGTTGCTCGAATGGGCTATGAACCAGCTATTAGAATAGTAAGAGTACAGTGTACTGGTCAAGTTGGACCAATTCAAATCATGGATGCGTTGAATAACGGTGCTGATGCTGTAGCTTGTGTAGGATGTTGTTTAGGAGCTTGTCATTTCTTTAATGGTAATATTCTATCAATGCATAGAATTAAGCTTATGAAAAAGTTATTCAAAGAATTAGGATACAGTGATCAATTCGTTAATCAGTATACTTCAAGAGCAGCTGAAGGTGAAACTGCAGTTGGTGATTTTGAAGATATGGTCGAAAGATTAGCTAATGCAATAAGAGAGGAGGGTACGATAAAAGATGAATGTTAAGGTATTTCAATTTAATGGATGTAATAAATGTTTTAATGAGACAATACTCCTTAAAGAGAATTCAAAGTATTCAGTACAATTGATATCAAATCCAAAAAATTGGAAAGATGAAAAAGTAGATGTTGCTGTAATAACAGGCTATTTATTACCAGAGGATAAGGAAATCCTAGAAAAAATTAAAGCCAATTCAAAGAGAGTCATTGCTTATGGGAATTGTACTACTATTGGGGGGGTTTTTGCTCTTGCCAATCAAAGAGGGCACAATGTTATTCCAATAAAAAGATTAATTGACCTTTCTACTGAAGTAAATGGATGTCTTGGAGAAATTGAAGAATTAACACTGAGTATTGAGGGTTCGGAGAAACCACAATTGAAAAATTTATGTGATGTATGTGAAAGAAAAAGAACCTGCGATTATTTAGATGAGGTACACCGTCAAATAGAAATAAGTGATGATAATACCTGTTTTAATGATTTAGGCTTCCTTTGTAATGGTTTTATAGCAAAGGAATGTAAAGAGAGATGTATAAAATACAATACTCCTTGTAGAGGATGTAAACCTTCAGTTGAACGCTCTGGCATTAGAATGCTTGGAATGTTTGGTACTTTAATGGGTAATATTGAAGTGGCTACTGAACATTCTGAAAAAGGAGCTACAGATAAACTTGCTGACGCCGAAGATGACGTAACCCAAAGTTTACCAGATATAGTTGGAAATTTCTTTAGGTTTACTTTATCAACATCTGGATTACCTAAAGGGAGAATTCTATCTACAGGAAGCTTACTTGAAGATGTGTTTACTGGGAGGTTAATCGAAGAATTACCTTTAATTTCAGGAATATTAGGAGGAGACAAATGGATTTCTTTGACACTCAAGATTATTGAAAGTTATGAAGAAGCAAATGAAATAGAAGTAAGTAAGGATACAAAGAAATTACGTAATAAATTGCTTCAACAAGAAAAGGAGCTACAAAATGCAATAAAAGAAGAGGATCCGAAACTCTATAGAAAAGTCACAGACGATATAAGAACAATAGCAGGAAATATGAACCTTTCTAATGTATTTTTTGGTGGTTTTAAATCTCAAATAAAGGATAATGATAATTTTGAAGAATACAAAACCCGAGTTTTTGATGTGGTTGAAGGTTCTTATAAGAATGGTATAGTTGAATTTACAATTGATCCAATTGGAATTGTAAAAGAAATTAAAATTAAAGAGGGATAAAGATGAGTTTTGAATTATTAAGAGAAGAAATTGTAGATGCAGGTTTATGTCAAGGATGTGGATTATGCGCTGGCTCTTGTAAACATATTGAAATGGAAGTTAAACGCCCAACACTGAAAGATTATTGTATCTTGGAAAGAGATGGGCAAGATTGTGGAAAATGTTACCAGAACTGCCCTCAAGTTATCCAAAAGAAATTTGAAGACAAACAACCATTAGCAGTTTACTCCCTAAGGAGTAAAGATCCCGAGATTTTAGCAAAAGCTTCAAGTGGAGGTTTTGTAACGACACTCGCCAAAGAATTGTTAGAAAACGAGACACTTAAAGAAATTGTAATGGTTCAAGAGGAAGATGAAAAACCGACTGCTGATATTGTTTCAGATCCAGATGAGGTAGTTCAAAAAGCTGGAGTTATTTATGGTAGATCTGGAGTCTTACAACGATTAGTAGAACTTACTGGTAAAACCTTCGATCCAATTGGTATTGTTGGAGTACCATGTGAAATACGTGGTGCTGCTGAACTTGAAGAAGAAATGGATAGAGAAATATTAAAAATTGGGTTATTCTGTAGTTCTCAAATGAGAACTGAACAAACAGATAATGGTTTAGTATGTTCTCCATGTTGTAATGGCTGTCCTTCTGGAGTTAATGCTCAAGGATATATTTCATTAATACGTCAAGGAAATTATCAAGATGCAGTAGATTTAATTAGAGAAAACAATCCACTCCCTTCTATATGTGGAAGAATTTGTACTAATGAATGCGAACACGGATGTACTTTAATTGGAGATGACCATCCCGTTGCGATTCGTGAATTAAAGAAATTTGTAACTGAATGGGAAATTAAAAGGGCTAAAAATACTTCAAAAAGCAAAGCTGAATCAATTAAAAATGCCAAAAAAGTAGCGATTATTGGATCCGGTCCAGCTGGATTAACAGCAGCATATTTCTTAAGGAGAATGGGGTATGCTCCTACTATATTTGAGAAGACCGATCAAACAGGAGGTATGTTAAGATTTGGTGTACCACAATTTAGATTACCTAATTATGTTTTAGATTATGATGTGGGTAGAATCATAGATTCTGGGGTTGAAGTTATACTGAATAAACCTTTAGGTCTTGAAATGACTATTGATGATTTGAAGAATGATGGTTTTGAAGCTATTTTTATTGCAACTGGTCAATATAAACCTCGTACTTTACACTTAGAAGGAGAGGATTTACCAAATGTTCATGTAGCGATTAATTTTCTAATGGATAGAAAGTATCGGTACTGGGAAAATAAAGAAGAATTTAAAGGTAAAACTCTAGGTATCATTGGAGGTGGAGCAGTTGCAGTTGATGTTGCTCAAACGGCCCTTAGATTAGGAGCTGAGAAGGTTCACTTAGTTGATATCATGTCAGAAGAACAACTCGAATTGGTGTTAAGAGATATCCCTGAAAATGAAATGGAATTTATGGAATATCACTTTAAGACTTCAACATTAAAAATATCTCAGAATAAAGAGAATAAATTAGTTTTAAATTGTTATAATATTGAATGGGGCAATCCTGATAAAAATGGAAGAAGGCCATTAAATAAAATTGATGGTTCAGATTATGAGATACCTGTTGATTCTATAGTAATTGCCGTTGGCCAAGCAGTAGATTTCGAACAAATAGATGCTGCAACAAATAATAAATTGGAGAAAGAACGAAACAAAATAAAAGTAAATGAAGTCACTTTTGAAACAAATATACCGGGAGTTTTTGCTGGTGGAGATATTATTAGTAATTCTAAAGCTGTAGCGATTGCTGCTATCGCTCACGGAAAGGAAGCAGCCTTTTCAATTGACCGATATTTGAAAGGACAAAATTTAATGGAAAGAAGATTTAAGAGAGAGAATTCATTTTTCACTGGACCTAAAAAACCACCAAAAGATTATTCATTAAAACCAGAAACTCTAGATAATGCAACTGAAGAAATTAATTGGAGTTTTGAAGAGATTGATAAAATGTTCAATGAAGATATGGCTCTACAAGAAGCAAGAAGATGTTTGAGTTGCAACCATTTCTGTGCTCACTGTCAAGACTTCCCTGCAATCTATTCTGATCTCACTGCAGGTGAAGTAGGTTCAAATGATGGTTATACTACAGTTGTAATATGGACAGAACGAGGTAAAGAACTTGTCGAAAAAGCAATTGAAAAGGGATTATTCGATCAAGGAGAAGTTGATGAGGAAGAGTTGAAAACTGCTATTAATCTAAAATCAAAGCGAGAATTAATGAACTTCGAAAAGACGCCAAGGCAACAAGTATTAGATTACATAACCCTTCAAGGTTCAAGTACTATATCGGATATCTCAAGAAATATTGGACTTGAGCCCAATAAAGTGAGATATGAAGCTTTACGTTTAGTTCAGTTAATGGAACTTGAGATGAAAGCTGAACCTGATATGGATGAACCATTATTTTCAAGTATTTGTGATTAAAATTTTAATTAAAAAAATCAAGGAGATAAAGAATATGAAATATGATATGGAATTAAATGTCTGTGGATTAGTTTGTCCAGTTCCTGCTTTAAAAACTAAAAAACAGCTCATGAAAATGAGACCAGGAACCGTTTTAAAAGTAATAACAGACTACAAACCTGCCAGTGAATCTGTTCCACGCGATTTGGCAAAAACTAAACATAAACATTTAGGAACAGAATTCATTGATGACGATGAGCAATGGTGTATGTATTTTGAAGCAGTAAAATAAGTTTTACACTTTAAAAGTAAATATTTTTTTTTAAATTGTTTTTTTTTTATAGTTTTCCTCTAATCTTCTCATTTTTTACGGAATATTTAAAATTATAATTAGCTTAAACATTCTTAAGGTTATAATCCAAATTGATTATAATTATGTCAGATTTAGCACTTGATAAATTAACAAGAGTAGAGGAACTTTTTGATGCAGGAAATCTTGATGAAGCTATTGAAATATTAGAAAATTTGGACCAATTTGAAGAACTTGATCATCGACAAAAAGCGTATTACCAGTTTCTTAAAGGTATAATGTTATCATATCAAACAAAAGTCCAAGACGTTATTAAATTAGGTAGAAAAATGTTCAAAGAAGGTAAAAAATTAGGGGAAAATGCCCAAGCAATTGATGGATTGAGTCTTATTACTTCTGGATTAATAGAGATTAATCAATTTGATGAAGCGTTCGAAGTGATCCAAAATGCTGAAGATTTATTAAAGTCTACTTCTCAAATATCTCAAAAAGATTTAATGCAAAAAAAAGCTTATGTTAATGTTTTGAAAGGAATAATTAATCTTAATAAAGGTAATATTGAATTAGCAAAGAAGTGTTTTGAATGGGTCATAAGTTTAGAAAATGAACTTGGTATTACAATACCAATAGTTTGGGCTCATCTTCAAATGGCAGGTGTTTTGAGTAATTTTAAAAAGAAAGTTGATCTTGGGTTTAAGTATGGTAAAAAAGCATTATCCATTGCAAAGGAAATGAGATTTAACCACTTCTGGGTAGCTATGAGTCATCTCTTTCTTGGAAGTTTATATTCAGCTGTAGGTGAATTTAATCTTAGTCTAGACCATTCCATGGAGAGTGTAAAACTCTTTGAGAAAATAAATTCTAAGATATGGGTTGCTAGTATAAAAAATAATATAGGCTATATTAATGGTATTATGGGTAATTATAATCTTGCTATGAAATTTTTAGAGGAAAGTTTGGCTCTTTGGGAAGAGACTCCCCTTAATATAGAAGGTTTACTTGATAGTTTAATATTTGTGGCTCTTGAAATGGGAGATGAAGTACATGTTAAAAAGTATTTTCAACGTTTAGAAGATTTATATAAAAAAAAGACAAATAAACATATTGATGATCTTTATCAGTATAATAAAGCATTATTGCTTAAAAGAAGTTCTCGAATCCGAGATAAAGTAAAAGCCGAAGAGTTATTTAAGCAAGTCCTTGAAAGGAAACCTGCTTATTTTGATATTATAAAAAATATATTAATTAACCTTTGCGATATTCTTCTAACAGAATTGCGTGTATCTAATAATGTTGAAGTACTGGATGAGCTAAATGAGTATATTTCTCAATTATTAACTATAGCTGAAAAATCACGTTCTTATTTAATTTTTTGTGAAACCTTCATATTACAAGCAAAGTTAGCTTTACTAAAATTGGATGTGAAAGCAGCGCGACGATTTTTGACTCAAGCTCAAAAAATAGCGGAATCTTACGGAATAAAACGATTGGCAATGAAAATTTCATATGAACATGATGAATTAATTAGACAATCAAAAATGTGGGAGAATTTAAAAGGGTCAGAAACACCTTTATCTGAACGCATGAAATTAGCAGGCTTAAACGAGCAAATGGAGGGATTGTTAAGAGGACAAGGAAGCAAACTACCGAAATTAAATGCTGAACAGCCAGTATTGCTTACTGTTATGTCAAAAGAGGGAAATATTATATTATCCAACCCCTTTAGCGCGGATTTAAAAATTGACAGTACTTTTTTTAGCACCTTTCTATCCTCTTGTAGTACATTTTGTGACCAAATTCTTTCTGAATCATTCGATCGTGTGAATTTCGGGCAACATACAGTTCTTATTACAGCAGTTAATTCATTTTCTATTTGCTATATGTTCCAAGGGCAGTCTTACAGTGCACGGCAGAAATTACTTCATTTTTCTGAAGCTGTTAAAAAAGAGCTTGACATAATGAAAATATTAGAAGATTCTAGTAATAAAAATGTAGAGATAAAAGTAAACGAGATTGCATCCCTTGAGGAACTTATTTATGAAAGTTTCCTCTCGGATCCCGAACAGTTTCAAATGCCATTTAAAGCGTATGAAGGTGATGAACCCTTCGTTTTCGTCAGTTATTCTCACACAGACAGACTTCAGGTTTATCCGATAATTGATTATTTAAATAAAACAAGTAAAAACATTTGGTATGATGAAGGGATTCCTATAAGTGAGGATTGGAAAAAATCAATAGTGGACAACCTAGAGCGATGCAGCGCATTTCTTGTATTTATCACGCCTCATATAATAGATTCTGAATACGTGAGAAAAGAAATCAGTTTTGCCTTAAAAAAACATAAACCGTTTTTTAGTGTGTACCTAAAGGAGACTGAATTACCAAGTGAATTAGAATTTGAGATAGGTAACATACAATTTATGAAGAAATATCTTCTACATGAAGGAGAATTTTATGATAAATTGAACAGAATGCTAAATCCGGTACTTAATAAATAATTTTTTTTATCTTGCTTTTTGTTAAGTGTTTTTAATCTAATTTACTCATCTTTTCCGTTATATTTAAAATTATAATTAACTTAAACATTCATAAGTTTACAATCCAAGATATTCCAAAATCAATTTCATATTGATAAAAATATGTCCTATTCAGTACCTAAGGAATTAATTAAGGCAGGAAAGCTTATTGAAGAAGGTAATATTGAGAAAGCTCTTCAAATAGTAAACGATTTTGGAAAGAAAAAAAACATCTCTTCTCTTGAACGGATAACTTATTATATATTTAAGAGCAGACTCGCCGATTATAAGTATGATAGAAATGAAGGTACAAAATATGCCGAAAAAGCGTATCAGGAAAGTGAAAATTTGGAAAATTCTCTTTTATTACTTGATGTATATCTTCAAATGGTAGATTCGTCGGTTTGGAATTTAAAGACGAAAGAAGCATCTGAATTTATAAAAAAATGTGAAGATTTACTGAATATACTCCCACAAGAATTATCCATAGAACTGACTAAAAGGAAAGGATATTTATTATGGTTAAAAGGTCATTATTATCGGCAGAAAGAAAAACTTGAAAAAGCTAAAGAATGTGCAGAGCGAGCCTTAGTATTACGAGAAAAACTCAATCTTAAAGCGGATATTGCTTCTTCTCTTATTCAACTTGGAGCCTTTTCCTGGCAAAGTGGAGATTTCAATAACGCTTTAAAATATGCTAAATCATGTAAAAATCTAGCTAAGAAATTTAACTGGGGAGAAATGATAAACATTTGTTATAACCTACATGGAACAATCTACAGTTTGAAAGGTGAATTAGATTTAGCTCTTAGCTATTTTGAACAAGTCCTAAAATATGCAAAGAAGGAAAATAATTTTATTTTTCTTTCAAATATGTATAATAATATAGGGATGATTTACCAAGAAAAGGGAGATTTCTCTCGAGCTTTAGAAAATTTGGAAAAAAGCATATCTATTAAGGAAAATTACGGTTCGAATTTGGAAATATTTAATGTCTCTGATACATTATTTCATTTAGCACTTGATATGAATGATCTTGAAAAAGCACAACGATATTTGAACCGAATGAAGCAAATTTTTGATCAAGAAGAGAGCGTTTTTATTCATCAGGGTTACAATTTAGATAGAGCTATATACCTGAAAAACAGCCCACGAGCTTTCAATCGTGGTAAAGCAGAAGAGATGTTAAAACAATTTATCGGAGAAGGCATCTCTAATTTTGAATCTTTAAAAATGGCACTCCTGAACTTATGTGATTTGCTTCTTTCTGAATTACTTATAACTAGTGAACCAGAAATACTAGATGAACTTCAAAACTATATTACTCAATTATTTGATACTGTCAAAAACTCACGTTCTTATTCTTTATTAGCTGAAACTTATTTGTTACAAGCAAGAATGGCACTAATTACCTTGGATATGAAAAAAGCTCGACAATTCTTAACTAAAGCTCAGGAAATAGCAGATAAGTATGGTTTAAATCGGTTAGCAATAAAAATTTCACATGAACATGATGAATTACTTAAACAACTAGAAATGTGGGAGAAATTGAAAGAATCCGGATCATCCCTGTCGGAACGTATGGAATTATCACGTTTAAATGAACAAATGAAGAGAATGGTTAGAAAGAGGGAGGTAAAAATACCAAAATTGGATGCTGAACAACCTGTATTACTCACTATTATGTCAAAAGAGGGTAATGTTTTATTATCCAATCCATTTACTGCTGATTTTACAATTGATAATACATTTTTTAGTGAGTTTCTATCCTCTTGTAACACATTTTGCGACCAGATTCTTTCTGAATCATTTGATCGTGTGAAATTCGGCCACCATACAGTGCTTATAACCGTAGTTAATTCTTTTTCCCTGTGTTATATGTTCCAAGGGCAGTCCTACAGCGCTCGGCAGAAATTGCTACATTTTTCAGAAGCGGTTAAAAAAGAACCTACGATTGTGAACATATTAAAAAAAGCAGTAAACAAGAAGTTAGAATTAAAAGTAAACGAGTTGGCTTCTCTTGAAGAATTAATTTATGAGAGTTTTCTTTCCGATCCTCAGCAATTTCAAATGCCATTTAAAGCTTATGAAGGTGATGGATCGTTTGTTTTCGTCAGTTATTCTCATACTGACAGACTTCAGGTTTATCCGATAATCGATTATCTTAATAAGATCGGTATAAACATCTGGTATGATGAAGGAATTCCTATCAGTGAAGATTGGAAAAAATCCATAGTAGAAAATTTAGAAAACTGTAGTGCATTTCTCGTTTTCATTACACCCCATATAATCGATTCAGAATATGTTCGGAGAGAGATTAGTTTTGCAGTGAAGAAACATAAACCTTTTTTTAGCGTGTATCTAAAGGAGACTGAATTACCGAGTGAATTAGAATTCGAAATAGGCAACATTCAATTTATGAAAAAATATCTAATCCCTGAAACAGAATTTTATAATAAATTGAACAGAATGCTGGATCCAGTACTTAATAAATAATCTTTTTTATCTTGCTTTTTTAATATAATTTTATTCTAATTCTCTCGTTCTTTACGTTATATTTAAAACTAAAATTAACTTAAACATTCATAAGTGTACAATCCAAGTTATTCCTAAATCATTTTCGCATGGATATAAATATGTCCTATTCAGTACCTAAGGAATTAATTAAGGCAGAAAACCTTATTGAAGAAGGCAAAATCGAAGAAGCTGTTCGATTAATAGATGATTTTGGAAAGAAAAAAGATTTCTCTTACCATGAGCGGATATCTTATTATAGACTAAAAAGTCTTGTTTCTTTTTATTTTTTAGATAGAAATGAATGTACAAAATATGCCGAAATGGCTTATCAAGAAAGTCATAAGCTCGAAAATTCCCTTTTGTTGCTTGATGTTTATATTCAGATGGCACATTCATTATGTTTTTCTTCTAAACCAGGAGAAGCATCTGAATTTATTAAAAAGAGTGAAGACCTAATAAGGATACTTCCTCAAGAATTATCCCCAAAACTCAGAAAAAGAGAAGCATATATATTATGGGGTAAGGCTGTTATCCATAATCTGAAAGGAGATTTGGAAAAAGCCAGAGAATTTAGGGAGGAAGCTCTACCAATATTAGAAAAACTTGATCTTAAACTAGATACTGCTAATATCCTTTACCAAATTGGAGGTGTTTCCTGGCAAATTGGAGATTTAAACCGTGCTCTAGAATATACTGAAGCTGCTAAAATTCTTTTCACTAATCTTAATTGGATGTACTTTCTTCACCTGTGTTACAGACAATTTGGAATAATTTACCAAATGAAAGGTGAATTAGATCAAGCTCTTAGTTATAACGAAAAAGTTTTAGCATTTGCAGAGAAGGAAAATGTTTTGAGATTAAAATCGAGTACGTATAATCATATAGGTATGATCTACCATGAAAAAGGAGATTACGACCGTGCATTAGAAAATTTGGAAAAAAGCAAAAGTATTGTAGAAGAACATGGTACAAATATTTATATATTTGCTATTACTGATAGCTTGTTTCACTTAGCTCTTGATATGAACGATCTTGAAAAAGCACAACAATGTTTAAATCGAATGGAACAAATCACCAATCAAGAGGATTCAATAATTTATAATATACCATATAATATTGATAGAGCGTTATATCTGAAAAATAGCCCCCGTGCTATCAATCGGGGCAAAGCTGAAGAGATGTTAAAACAAATAATTGAAAAAGGAATCCCTCACTATGAAATTTTAAGAATCGCTCTCGTTAACTTATGTGAATTACTCCTAATTGAATTACATGCTACTAACGAAATAGAAATACTAGATGAATTACAAGCCTATATTTCTCAATTGTTTGACGCTGTCAAAAATTCTCGTTCTTATTCATTATTAGCTGAAATATATTTATTACAAGCAAGAGTGTCATTAATTACGATGGATATAATAAAAGCTCGGCAATTCTTAACTAAAGCTCAAGAATTAGCTGAAAAATACGGACTTGATTTGTTAGCCAGAAAAATTTCGAATGAGCATGATGAATTACTTAAACAACTAGAAATGTGGGAGAAATTAAAGGAATCGAAAGCACCCTTGGCTGAACGTATGGAATTATCACGCTTAAACGAACAAATTGACAGAATGGTAAGAAAGAGGTTAATTAAACTCCCCAAATTGGAAGCTGAGCAACCAGTACTGCTTAGCATTATGTCAAAAGATGGGAAAATCTTATTATCTAACCCGTTTACTGCTGATGTAACAATTGACAGCGCTTATTTTAGTGAGTTTCTATCCTCTTGCAATATATTTTGCGACCAGGTTCTTTCTGAATCATTTGATCGCGTGAAATTCGGTCAACATACAGTGCTTATCACAGCAGTCGATTCTTTTTCCATTTGTTATATGTTCCAAGGGCAGTCCTATACCGCCCGACAGAAATTACTCCACTTTTCAGAGGCTGTAAAAAAAGAACTTGATATTATGAAAATTCTACAAGAAGCAGGTAACAAAAATATTGAGATTAAAGTAAACGAGACAGCTTCTCTTGAGGAATTAATTTATGAAAGTTTTCTTTCGGATCCTCAGCAATTTCAAATGCCATTTAAAGCTTATCAAGGTGATGAACCATTTATTTTTGTCAGTTATTCCCATACTGACAGACTACAGGTATACCCGATAATTGACTATCTTAATAAAATTGGTATTAATATCTGGTATGATGAAGGAATTTCTGTTAGCGAAGATTGGAAAAGCTCAATTGTGGATAATCTAGAGCGATGTAGCGCATTTCTCGTATTTATTACACCCCATATAATAGATTCGGAATATGTACGGAAAGAAATTAGCTTTGCTTTAAAAAAGCAGAAGCCATTTTTTAGTGTGTACCTAAAAGAGACTGAATTACCCAGTAAATTAGAATTTGAGATCGGGGATATTCAATTTATGAAGAAGTATCTTATTCCTGAAGCAGAATTTTATAATAAATTAAACAGGATGCTAGCTCCAGTTCTCAATAGATAATTTCAATTTTAACATTATATTTAAAATAACAATTAACTTAAACATTCATAAGGTTATGATCCAAGTCTATCAAAGCTATTTAGTAGGGATGATTAGATGTTTCATTCAGAAACTGAAGAATTAACTCTAGCAAGAAAATTTATTATCGAAGGAAAATATGAAGAAGCTCTTCAATTATTAAAGGATTTTGAAGAAAGGAGAAACAACTCGCTGGAGGATATAGTTTCCTGTCATCTTGTTAAGTGTTTTCTCCTTTTAACCCAAGGTTTACCTGAAGAATTTCTTAAATTTGCTGAACAAACATATAATGAGAGTTTAGATTTAGAGAATAGCATCTTATCTGTTGATGCTTTAATTTTTATGGCTAATGGTTTTAATCAAATGTTTAATCTAGAACAAGCTAATAAGACAATTAAACAAGCAGAAGATTTGCTAGCAACTCTAAAAAACGAGTTAGAAATTGATAAAACTCAAAGAAAAGCCCTAATAAATCTTCAAAAAGGTATGATTTCGAGTCCTATATTTATTAGTAAGGGTGATGTGGAATTAGCATTAAAGTATCTCAATTATAGTCTAGCATTAGGAGAATCTCTTGGTGATGATAGATTAGTTTGCGTTAATCTTATTCAGATTGCTTGGTTGCTTGGTTTACAAAAAGGCGAATTTGATCATGCTTTAGAGTATGTTGAGAGAGGTTTAACTGTTGCCAAAGAAATTAATTATAAATTATTTATTTCTGTAGCGCTTCTTCAAAAAGCGACTTTCTATCATAATAAAGGGGAGGTTATTCGTAGTTTTCCTCTTTATGAACAAAGCTTGGAAATTGCAAAAGAACTTAACCATAAAAGAATGATCGCATCAATTTTTAATAATATGGCTGACGCGTATCGATTGAATGGAGAATTAGATAATGCATTAAAGTGTATATTAAAAAGTCAGGCCCAATCATATGAGATCGGGAGTTTACCGCGTATTATTAATTCTCATGATTATTTAATTCAAATTTTAATTGAAAAGGGTGATCTTGATCAAGCACAACAATATCTTACCCGCTTAGAACAATTGATACAGAATAAGAAATTAGAAGAAAAATGGATTAATTTAATGTATCTTTATAATAAGGCTTTAATATTAAAACAAAGTTCACGAATAAGTAATAAGGGTAAGGCTGTAGAAATGTTAAAACAAATCCTCGAAAATGAAGATATTGATAGGGAACTTAATGAAAGAGCCATACCCACTTTATGTGAACTACTCTTATTTGAATTTCAGGTGACTAATGAAGTAGAAGTATTAGATGAATTAGAATCTCTAATTGCACGACTAATTGAAATTGCGGAAAAATCTCGATCATATTGGATTCTATGTGAAACATATCTATTACAGGCAAAATTAACATTAAT
>JBHLNW010000007.1:0-73788 GCA_048941185.1 Promethearchaeota archaeon | reverse complement strand
GCTCTTGCTTTTAAATCAGGAAGAGGAACATGCACTCTTTTCTCAAATCTACTTAACATGGCATTATCAATATCCCAAGGACGATTTGTTGCCCCTAAAACTAGTAAAGGTTTATCATGAGTTGATTTTAACCCTTGTATCTCACTTAAAAGCTGTGTTTTAACTCTTCTCTCTCCTCCACTCTCTGCTCCTTCTCCTCTCTTGGTTGCAACTGAATCAATTTCATCCATAAATATCAAACTGGGTGCTTTTAATCGGGCAACCTTGAATAAAGAACTTATTAATTTTTCACTCTCTCCTAACCATTTGCTTAACAAATCCGCGGATGAGGCACTAAAAAAAGTTGCTTTACATTCAGTAGCTGCTGCTTTTGCTAATAACGTTTTACCGCAACCAGGAGGGCCAAACAATAAAATACCAGACCAAGGCTTTCTAGCGCCCGTAAATAATTGTGGTTTTGCTATAGGTAAAACTATTGCCTCCCTTAACGCTTGTTTAACATTTTCCAGACCAGCGATATCTTCCCATTTTATATTTGGAGACTCAGTAACGATTGTTCCTGATATTGTATCAATAAGCTCCTGTTCTTCTGACGATACGGCGCCAGATTCAGAATCAGCACTACTTTCATCCTTCACAACACTCGATTTAGTAACATACCTTGCAGTTCTAGGACCACCCAAATGAGATTTTAGAATTTTAGCACGTTCAACATATTCTTCAATATTTCTCTTACAAAGATTTCTCATTTGTGGGTTTTTGTTGTATTGCATAAACTGCATTAGGATTTCCGCTGCTCGTTGATACTTATTTATGGCTTGACGGTATTTTCCTTGATTATCTAAAGCAACTGCTTCTTTCGCCGTTTGAACGGCATATTGGTAAAGTTTTGAATCCACAGAAGACATAATAACTAAATCAAAACAATTTTTCTATTTAAAGCTAATCTAATCTTATAATTAATAATAATAATTCTATTAGTATATATCTAATTTTCTGTTTAAACAAGGAGGATAATCTCTAAACATAATAAATAATTATTGGTCTCCAAAAATAATTATATAAGACCGAAGTTTTATATATATTATATAATTACTAATAATTTTTGATGAATATGGGTTTTCTAAAGGATTTAGGAAATTGGTTATCAGGTGGAAAACGAGGTAAAGATACAGTTCGATCCGCAACAGTCAAATTAAAAGTGTTTAACAAAAGACTGATGAGACAGACCAAAAAGATGGAAATGTCAGCAAAGCTAGCTAGAGATAAAGCGGTAAGCCTTCGAAAACAAGGTGACATGCAGGGTTCAGAATTTCACGCGCGAAACTATCTCCAAGTAAAAAAACAATCAAGAGCGATAGATTTATTCAGAACCAACCTTGAAGGAATGGTATTTAAATTAGAACAAGCCACCGCAGTAAAGGATGTTGCTGAAGTAATGAAGGGAATTGCAGCTAGTTTAGGTGCACTAAAAAATCAGTTATCTATACCGCAACTTACAGAATTGATGACTTCAATTGGGGTAGATATGGAAGATTTTGCTGTAACTGAGGAAATTACAACTGATGGAATAAGTGATATAATGGTTGACACTGCTGTCACTGATAACGACGTTAAGGATGTTTTAGGTGAAATAGATGCGGAAATTCAAGTAGAAATGGGTGTAGCACTACCAAGTGCCGGATCTGATGAAAAAATAGCTGAATTAGAAAAAGAATTAAACCGTCTTAAATCAGATGAGTAAATACATAAGTTAAACCTTCTAATTCAACTTTCTAATTGTTTCAGATATTTTATATTTTCAAATTTAATTTACTTATAAGATGAAATATGATTTTGATTAAATTTAAAAACAAAACACATCATTATTAATCTAATTCTAATCGTAATATACCAAAAATGAGTTATTCATTCAAAGTAATTTTAATAGGTCCTGGGGCAGTGGGTAAAACTAGTCTTCTAAATAGGTTTGTGCATAATGAATTTGATTTAAAATATAAATTAACTCTTGGAGTTGATTTTTTAACTAAAACTTTGGAATATGAACCTTCAAAATTTGCAAAACTTCAAATATGGGATATAGGAGGTCAAGAGAGATTTAAATTTCTCCATCGAAGTTTTTATGATGGTGCGTTTGGGGCATTAGTTATATTTGATCTATCAAGGCAAAATACATTTTCAGGTATGAAAACTTGGATTTCAGAGATGCGTAGTATTTTAAATCATGACATTCCTAAGGTGATCATAGGTAATAAATCTGATTTAATTCCTGAAATTGGTCAGATTATAGATAGAACAGAGGTAGAAGAATATTCTAAAAATGAAGGTTGCATTTATATGGAAACCTCAGCTAAAACTGGAGAAAATGTTGAAAATGCTTTTCTCGAACTTACACATCGCATGGTTAAGAGAATGATAAATATTATTGACAGTCGTAAAGAAAGCTCACAAAACCAAATGTAGACACATAAATTTTCTCCCTATCTTATTAGTTCAATAAAACCTATTCTTAGCAAAATTATTAAAAGACTATTTTCTATTTTAAACTTATTCTATAAATCAAATTTATATATTTAATTAGTGAAAGTTATGGATTTTCCAGAATTAATTACGATCGGAAGCAATACTTTAGATATTATAATTGATATCGATGATATTTTACGCTTTGAGTTATTTGATAAAGACATCATAAAAAAGTATACGGCAATTGAATATTCTCGTAAACTGAATGTGAAAAACGTTAGATTTGTACCCGGAGGCTCAGGTGCTAATATTGCGGCAAATTGCTCTATGTTAGGACTAAAAAGTGCATATATTGGAGTAATGGGTAATGATTTTTCAGCAGAAATTTGTTTAACTGATTTGAAAAATAGAGGTGTAGATCTATCCCATGTAATTCAGACTGATAAAGATACAACAGCACTATCTATTATCTTAAAAACTCCATGGGGAAAAGATCGAAGCATTCTTGCATATAAAGGTGCTAATAATCTTTTAAAACCTTCAGATGTAAATGAAGAATTCTTCAAAGATATTAAAGCATTTGCTTGGACATCTTTAACAAAGGATGACGCTTGTAAAGCTATAGAGAAAGCAATTACTCTTACTAAAAATAATGGTGGTATCGTTTTTGCAGCTCCAAGCATGTCTATTATTAAAAATGCTCCTAATTGGGCAAAAATCTTGATATCTAATTCGGATGTTGTATCTATGAATCTAGAAGAAGCACAGGAGTTTACTGGTGAAAATAAAAAAACCCTTATGATAAAAAATTTCTTAGATTTAGGAATAAAGTTAATTTCTATAACTGATGGGCCTAATGGTTCAATTATATCAGATGGAAAGACAATAATAAATAGTGGAGTTTACTCTGTTGGTAAAATTGAGGATTCTACAGGGGCTGGGGATGCGTTTCTTGCTGGGATTTTAATTTCTCAATTAAGTAAATTTACACTTGAAAAAACATCAAAAATGGCTACAGCCATGAGTTTCTTGGAATGTAAAGAAATTGGAGTTCGAGAAGGATTACCTAACAGCCTACAAGAACTTGAAAACTTTGTTAATAATAACACTATTAAACAAGTTATTTCAGAGATAGTCTAAATTATATTAAAAAATATAAAACGGATGTTTTCATATGAAAAAATCAATATATACAAAGTCTCTTATTATTTTTTCAGTTTACTGCCTATTCTGGGTGGGTATTTCTATTGCAATGACAAGAATTTTAGGATATGGTCAAAATTTATCTCCTATCATTCCCTTTAAAGATATAGGCTTGGAAATTGGGTTTATTTCTATTTTATTCTTACCTTTAGCTTCTATAAGTGGTGCGTTAGTTGGGGGATATTTATTTACTCCATTATTTCTGTATTTCCACATGAAAATATTTAAAAATCGATATCAATACGGGATAAATTTGAAACCAGATTATGGAAAGTTTAAATTTATAGCGCAGGGTTTGTTTGTTTCATTAATGGCAATAAATTTTTCACTCCTTTTATTAAATCCTGATACAGTTCGCTTTACTACCGGAAATTTTGGAGCATCTATAGAAGATTTAAATCCTGATCAATATATTATTGCTTTTGTTATTATTCTTATCTTTACATTTGCCTTTACAAATTTATTATTTTCCCCGACTTGGTTTTTAATGGATTCAGGAATTTTATATTCAAACAAAATGAAATTAAACGAGACAAATAAACCTCTTGAAATTAGATCCATAGGAAGATGGTATGAACAATTTTTAAGAGGATATGCTGGAGTATCCGTTTTATTATCCTATGTTGAGTTTATCACCATCTTTTTCATAGCAGCGGATAATAATCTTCCACTATTCATTATTGAGTTGATAATGTTTATTCCGTTTCCATTAATATTGATTATCCCCACTATTCCTGCTTTAATAATATTAAATATAATCAAAGAAAAAAGAAGTAATTATATTTTAAGTAAGGCAAGAAAACTTGGAATTATTGATACAATGGAAGTCTCAATTGATTTAAAAAAAGAAATTTAAAATCTTTTCTTTCTAATATCCTTCACTTTTTTAGAATAATTAAATTTTAATTTTTTAATATCTTTTTATTATTATTAGAAAAAGGCGCTCTTAGTATAGTGGTAAGTATGCCAGGTTGCCAATTTTCTGCTTCTTAGAGATCAGGAAGGTGTCCCTGGCGACCCGGGTTCAATCCCCGGAGGGCGCATATTTTTAACTTTAACCTATTAGGGATATTATTTTTGAAAGAAAATAAGAGACTTTATGAAAAAATATATACTGCTTCTGAGGAAGAAAAATAAAAACTCTGGAAATAATATTCACAAAAAATAGAATTTTCCTTGTTATAAGAAAACAAGAATTGAATAAACTATTAAAAAAATAGATTATAATTTAATTTATTAATCCAATTTAGAGTTCTTTAAGATGGTTATAGATATATCTGATGGTATTGAAAGTGGTAATTTAATAATTAGAATTTTAACAACTAATACATCATTATCAACTTTACTAACAGAAGAGAGATTTAAAGGGAAAGTCACTCATCCTCATTCAAATGGGAGTAAATATTTAGGAGAGCACGGACTTGCTATGAGTATTGAAATAAAACAAGGAGATGAGATAAAAAAATATCTTCTAGACGCGGGTGGTCCTAAGAACTCCATAATATCTAACGCAGAAGCTATGGGTATAGATTTTAGGGAGTATGAAAAATTAATTTTAAGTCACGGGCATATAGATCATTTTGGTGGTTTCATGAATGTACTTCCTAAATTAAAAGAGGGATGTGAGATTATATTAACACCAAATTCTTATAATCAAAACATAATTTTAGTTCCAAAATCAAATCAAGAGTTTTATTCTCCAAAAGAATTAACAGAAAAATTCCGTGAATTACAAAAAGAAAATGCTTTTAGATTTAATTTGAAATTACCTTCATTGAACAGAAATATGATTGAAAAAATAGTTGAACAGCACAAACTAAAAATTACAGAGACAGAAAATCCGATTAAATTATCTGAAGGGATCACTACTAGTGGAGAAATTGAAATCTTTGATGAGAATGAACTTACGAAAGGGATTTATTTGATGAAACGTAGAAATGAATTTGAAAAAAATACATTCAAGGATGAAATCTCAATCTATATTAATATTAAAGGTAAAGGACTTGTTATCCTTACTGGATGTGGCCATGCAGGGATCGTAAATACTATTCGACATGGGCAAAAATTAACTGGCATTGATAAAATCTATGCAGTTATCGGGGGATTTCATAAAGAATGGGAAAAATCAGGAGACATTGAACAATCAGTTCAATTTATTGAAGCATTAAACCCAAAAATTACATGTGGAATGCATTGCACTGGATTTGAATTTAATAAAATCATGTCAAGACATCCATCTCATACATTTGGTATTGTTGGAACTGAATTTCACTTATAAAAATGTTTAATTAGAAATATTTTTTTACCCAGAATTTATTCAATAAATCAAAACTTAATAAAAGATAGAGCGATATAAAATGGTAAATCTCAATAATCAAATAGTTATAGAAATTTTTGAAAGTGATGGGGTTTGTACTTATCATAAACTTGGTGAAAAATTCAATTATCCCGAAGATAAAGGTAAAATTTGCCAATGGTTGTTAGACAGTATGAATTCCATGATTCGAGTTCTTAAATATGGTGGGACTCTTCCATGGACATACGCTAATACTCCTTATGAAAAGAAAATTAATTTAAATGGAATTACAACCGAATTTGTACGATGCCCAGATCCCACAGCTAGAGTAATTGCTAAAATCACTAGAATCCAAAATTCACAAATATAGATAATCAGATTAGAAATTTCAAGCCTCAATTTTTCCTTATATATTATCGAGGTATTCTCATCATAATTATAAAAAAACGTGAAAGGTCTGTTTCACGAACATTAAAAAATCAATTATTAAACCTTTTTTATACTTTAAATAGTAAAGATCATAATAAACCTAAAAGATCAGAAACTCCTCCAATTTTAGGGACATCAGCTTTAAAATAGTTACGAACAATATCAATTAAGAAAGTTAAGTATTGCGTGGGGATTTTTTCATTATGCTTGTCTGAGATATGGCTGATAAGCATTTTTGAAGTTAACGCTTTTCCTTTTTGATTTTCTATAAAGTCTAAAATGGATTTAGAAAATTCATAAGCTTTATTTATTTCATTTCTTAGTATGATTAAACCAGCCATCAAATCATATTCAGCGAAAAATTTTTGAACCATAGAGCGTTCTATATCTAATACTTTTAGATTAATTAACTTTTCCTTATCATTTACAACTTCCCGATTTTTAAGAATAAGATAATCTTCAAATTCATTTTTAATTTTCTTATAATCCATCTCAGACATCATTTTTAACTCAAATTCAAATGAATTCTGAGCAACATATTTAAAAAAATTAATTATATGATTATAAAGGAATTCTTGATCCGAGAGAATTAAAGTTTTCTTTCCAAAAAACAGTGCTCTAAAAACATATGCCATTAATGTATCGGGGATATTTAATTTTATTAGATCAAACTTTATAGTATCTGTTTGTGGGGTGATTAACTCATCATTTTTCTGACTATAGGTACTTTCAGGAAGCTCAATTCTAAAATCTGCTACTAGGCAATCCCGTACAGTTAAGTTTTTATCTACATATGCGATAAATGAATGATCACATATCATACCTCCAGCTATATTTATTGCTATGAGTCCTTTAGTAACATTTTTCGTAACATCATCTGAAATCTCTATATGATCCCATTTCGAGCAGATAGGACACCGAATTTCAATTCTCGCCATGGTTAATCAGAATATGAGTATTATTGAATACAAATTTAACAAGCAGTTATTTTTGTTTTAATACAACCTTATTTTTCTATAATAAATGTTGTATTATGACTTAATAAATTTGTTTTATAATAATGCAGTGTTTAATTTATAATATAATCTTAAAGTCTCTTAACGCGACCATAGTTTCTCTCTATTAAATTCGCAACAAGTAGACAAAATATCGCACTTAAAATTTCTGCTATCAAAAATGCCATAGTATTATTTAGAAATCCAATAGAGATAAAGAATGTACTGAAAAAGAAGATATTAAAGAAGATAAAAACTATCAATAAAGGTTTTGTAATTGGAAAATTTAAAAATTTCTTTATTTTTGAACTTTTACTGATCCTTTTCCCAAATCTACTTCTCAATTTTTCTCTTCTTTCAACTTGGGCATAACTTTCAAATATAATAAGAGTAGCATAGAAAAGTGCAACCCAGATTCCAACTGGAATTACAATTGCGACAATATGATTTCCTATAGCTAGGAAATATTGACCGATATAAATAAAATATAATTGGGATATTCCACTCATTCCAAATAAAATTAAAAGGGTGCCAAAATATTCCTTTGAAGTCCATCGAATTCTTATAGGCATCTCTCTGTTAACCTAATTTTTTAATGGTGGGCCCGGCGCGATTTGAACGCACGACCTTCCGCACGTCAAGCGGACGTCATACCGAGCTAGACCACGGGCCCTTTTAATTAATTTTATGATTATTGTAATTACTCGTATGTATTGTATAATATTAAAAAATAAATATTTTATTAAAATTCTTAATTTCTAATAAAATTCCTTAATACTGAAAATAAGTTAATAAATAAATAAAAAAATAAAAGGATTAACGATTAGTACTTTTTTTCTCGTAAAGCCTTAATCATAGGTAAATCGTTTCCAGAAAGGATTTCCAGCATTGCTCCCCCTGCGGTTGAAATAAAGGAGACATCGTCCGCTTTTCCTGCCATTGAAGCTGCAGCTCCCATTTCTCCACCACCTATTATGGTAAGTGCTTTATTTTTCTTTGTAGCAGTCACCATAGTTTCTACGATTTCATTTGTGGCTTTCCTAAACACTTCTTTTTCAAATATACCCGGAGGACCATTTGCTACAATTGTTTTGCACTTCATTAGAATTTCATTGAATTTTTCTACAGATTTTTCACCAATGTCGCCCGTTGTGGTATTATAAGTACCCGCTTCATCAATACCAATCGTTTTTCTATTCCCATTGTCATCAATAATTAAATCTTCTGGTAGAATAATCTTATCCTTATACTTTTCATATGTATTCATGATCATTTCCTTATTGGCTTCTAAATCTTCAGCGATAATTTTATGATTTGGTTCTCCCATATTTTTGCCTAAGGCTTCAAATATTAAGATCGCAGTTAGCCCTGAGCATAAAGCATAATCGAGTTTTTCATTATCAAAATTATATTTCATTGCTTTAAATTTATCTATGGCTTTTGCTCCCCCTATTAACATTGCCATAGGTTTATCGGGCTCTTGCATTATTTTTTTCAACGCATCTAATTCCTTATCAGTTATAGGACCAGCCATCATCTTTGGCCAACCTACTATTGAAGCGTGAGCTCGATGGGCAGCACCAAAGGCGTCAACAATTACATAATCAACTAGTGGAAATAGAGTTTTTATCATCTCAGTATTTTCAGCTTCAGAAAAATCTTTATAATTTTTCATTTCTCCTTCAAATTTACGAACGTTATCGAGGACTAAAACTTCTCCTGGCTTAAGATCTTTAATTGCTTGAACAGCTTGTTGACCGAATATATCTTTTACAAATTTTACTGGGCGACCGAGATGCTTTTCTATCTCTTTAGCATGTATATCTAAGTCAGTAAAATCTTTATCTCCAGGACGAGATTGGTGAGCTAAAATAATTACTGCACTCTTTTTGAAATATTCATTTAAAGCAGGTACAAGTGCTCTGATCCGAGGAGAATCTCTAATCTCCATTTTCTCTAAATCAATATTAGAGTTAATATCAACTCTCATTAAGACTTTTTTGCCTTTCAATTTAACATCTTTAAAAGATGTATAGTCAATTTTCATATATTTCTTCACTTTAAATTAGGATTTAAAATTAAAATAAGTGTAATTTATAAAAATTTTAATTAGTTATTATCTTTTTTCAAAAATTAGTAAAATACAAAATTCATGGATTTTTATTGAATTTATATAGAAAATACTATTAACCAAAGGAAACCTAAATGAGTGAAATAAAGGAAATCCTTCAAAAATTACTTGAAAAGAAAATTTCCCTAGATAATGCGGAGAAGCTATTAAAGGCAAACATAATTGAAAAAGTTGGTGATGTAGCAAAGCTAGACATTTTACGTAAAACTAGGACGGGAATCCCTGAAGTTATTTATGCTCAAAATAAGGATCCACAAATCTTACTTGACATTATTCATGGTTTTTTAAATAAGAATAAATATGCGATTATTTCACGTTACAATGAAAAACAAAAATCAATGATCCTTGAAAAATTTTCCAATAATGAAGATTATGTTATTACAGTAAACGAGTTAGGCAAAATAATTGTTATTAAAGAAGAATCTCATAGTTTCGAGAAAAAAGGGGGAATTGTTGGAATTATTACAGCAGGCAGTTCAGATATACCTGTAGCTATTGAGGCTAAAATTATAGCAGAAGCGATGGGATGTGGTATTGAAACAAGTTTTGATGTAGGAATTGCTGGTTTGCATCGGATTTTTACTCCACTAAGCGAAATGATAAAAAAAGGAGTTCACGTTATAATTGTATGTGCAGGTATGGAAGGAACATTGCCCGGTGTAGTTGCTGCTCTAGTAGATGTTCCAGTTATAGGTGTGCCTATCTCAAGTGGATATGGTATGGGAGAGAAAGGGAAAGGAGCTCTAATTACAATGCTTCAGTCTTGTTCTCCAGGATTATTGGTTGTTAATATTGATAATGGATTTGGTGCTGGTTCTTCAGCAGCTCTCATTGCTAATAAGATTGCTGAATAATACCCTCAAAAGTAACTAAAAATTTTAATATGGACAAAGTTACAAAAGATTAGTCTTCTCATTTTAGTGAAAATTTAGCTAGAAAAATTATATAAACATTCAGATTTAAAATTCTTTTAATTAATAATAAAAAATAGAAATATTAATTAAAAGTGAAAAAAATGACGCCAACACCAGCTTCATTAGAAGCATTAGCTAACCTTCGTATATTAAATTCGGAATTAGGATGGTATGTTATTCCACTACTTGCTATTGTTTTATATATTTATGGTGTGGAAATCAAAAATGCTAGGGAAACTGGAAATTGGAATACAATTTATGCGGGATTAACAGTTTTAGGCTTAGATTTAATTAATGAAATATGGAATGGACTGGTCTTTGCTTTTTCAAATTATTCTGCCTTTTGGACGACACCCGGGGCAAGTGCTTATATAATTCTAATTGGATGGAATATTGAAATTGCTTTTATGTTTTCAATAGCAGGAATTGTGTTTGCAAAGTTTTTACCTGAGGATAAAAAGAAAAAAATACTTGGACTTCCCAATCGATGGGCTATGGCAATTGGATTTACGTTATTCTGTGTAATTGTAGAAATTTTTTTGAATATAGGAAATTATTTAATATGGGAGTATCCATGGTGGAATTGGTATAATCCAATCCTGATTTTTCTAATTGGTTATTTTCATTTTTTTGTAGGAGCTTTTTACGTATACGATTTACCCGAAAGAAAGTCAAAATTAAAAGTAGTTGGGATAATCTATGCTATTGGTATTGGACTTTTATGTATCTTTCTGCCTTTCGGAATCATGGGAATAATTAATTTTTAAAATTATTAAATCAATTTTTTTCTTTTCTTTTAATTAAACATATTTTTAATTAAATATTCAAACGTTTTATGAATTATTTTACTTAAAAAGAAGGAGACTCTTTTTCAAAAATTTATCCCTTTTCAATATTGAGAAATTTGCCTTTTCAATATCTTGAAAACTTACATTTTTAAGATAGATAAGTATAAAAAGGTATATTAATATAATAAATATTGAACTTATTTTTGAATTAATTATATCTATATCGAAAAAAAATCTAAGAAAAAGTAGTTGAGACCCGGTTATGGTCGCATCTATTGAACATACTGAGCTTTTTGAAAAGTCTAAAAAGTTATTTGATGATGGTGACATCATTAGTACTTTAGAAAACTATGAGAAAGCAATGGAAAGAATTGATCGGACACAGATAAAAAATAAATCAGAATATATTCAATTCTTAGAATCTATTCTAAAGCACTGCAGAGAACATAAATTAACTGAAGAAGAAGCACTCGTACTCAGAGCTTTAGGAAGAACATACTCTCTCTTCAAACAATATGCTGATAGTATGAAATATCACTATCAATCATTAAAAATTCAGAAGAAACTTGGTAAAAAATTAGAAACTGCCGAAGGATTAGTATTCCTTGCTGAAGATCTTGAAGTTTCGGGAAATTTTGATAAAAGTATTCAAGCATTCCAAGAAGCATTAGAAATTTTTCAGAAATTGGGTAAATTAAGAAAAGTTAAAGAAATTCAGAAAGAAATTTCAAGATTAGAAGAATTCTCAAAAGAAATCTTTGAAGATGAGTATATATTACATAAGTTTAATGTAGACAAATACTAATTAGTATAACAAGCGATCTAATTATCCAACAATTTTTTTTCTTATTTTTACTTCTACTAACTTTTTATCAAACATTAATGTTATCATAGATTCGTTTTATTTCTGCATTAACAATCCACTGTACTTTTTTTATAGGTAAATCTGTATCCTGACTAATTTTTTTAAGATCTTCGAATTCGGGCTTAATGTTAACAATTTCTAATCCTTTATCTGATTTAGTAAATGAAATCTTATAAGCAATTTCATAAATTTTTTCATTTATTTCAATACTTTTCCTTTCAATTTTCCTACTAATACATACTCTGTTAATTATATTAAATCTTACTCCCAAAGTACCTAATTCATGTATAATTTTTTCCATTAAATTAAAAGTTTGCTCAGGATAACAAAGAATTTTTATAATGTGACCTGGTCTGTTTTTTTTTGTTATACTTGGGAATATTTGAATATCTAAAATTTCTTCATTTTCAAATATTTTGATGAAATTTCCTATAACTTCTCCAGAAACATCATCGACATCAGTTTCTAATACAGAAACTTGTTCAACATATTGTTGCAGAGAATGGCTTAAATTAGAAATATTAGATCTCTCCTCTTCACCGTATATCAGTCTTAAGATATTTGAGAAGCTTTCGAAGATTTTTTGCCCCGTACTATAGACTGATTTTAGGATTTTCATTTCTGCTGGATATTGAAGAAATTCAGGCTCTAAGTTTGTTAATAATGCTGCTCCTGTGGGGGTAATAAGCTCTGAATCTATTGGACCCCCAAATGTCATCATACCTGAATTCTCTAATATCTTTAAAGTAGCTGGGGCCGGAATGGCTAAGATTCCATGCTTTGTATTAACTTCACCACCTCCTAAAGGTATTTTACTGCAAAAGAAGCAAAATCCATCGCTAAAAGCATCTATTTTATCAAGAACTATAGTTACGCCAATAATATCTATGAAGGTGTCAATAGAACTCAATTCATGTAAATGTATATCCTCAATTAATTCTCCGTGAACATCAGCCTCAGCTTGAATCAAAGAATCTAAAACTTTAATAGCATAACTCTGTGCGGAATTAGATAACTTAGAACTTAAAAGATAGTTACTTAATGATTCATGTAAAATTTTAGCTGTTCTATGAGATTTGGTTTCCTCTATCTCTATTTTTAATTGATTTAATTGAATTCCATTACGTTCCTTATTTACTAGGTCAACGTTTAGTTTTTTAACATTAGGTACAAAATTTTTCAAATCTCGCAATTCATGTAAAACAGCACTAGGTTCTGGAATTAATCCTAAAAGACCTGCGAGAAACATATCGCCCGAAATTCCAGAATTAAGCATATCAATATATAATATTCTCATTTCATATTTTTCCGATTAATAATCCAATAGTCATAAGAAAAGTAATATTAATAATAATCATTATTATAATATTAAGAATTATCATAAAATTATTTACCATTTCAAGTTTAGGGCACAATTATGAGTGAGCTACAAACTCTTAAATGCTATATGAATCAATTACCAGCAACGATATTAAAATTACTAGATATTAACCCTCCTGAGAATATAATTCCAGAACCTGTTCAACAAATAGTAGAGCAATATGAGGGTATTGAACGTATAAGTATAAACCTAATTGATAATTTTGGTTTATTCGAGATAACTTTTTTTAAACCATCGTTTATGATAACCAATTCACAACTTATGGCTTTATTAAGTACTAAGAATCCTTACACTTTGGGAGTATTACACCAATTAATGTTTGGTGGATTTGAAATTGAACCTAATGGATTTCATTTATTAAAGGCTATTAGTGATGCTGGTAAAACATCCTGCTTAATTGGAAGGAAAAAAGATTTAGAAAGATATGATGGAGGCACAAAATCGATCCCTAAAGATACAGATATGAGCACTTGGGTTGAATCAGCAAAAGCTATCAACACTCACGATCTTTCATGGATGCACTATTTAGATTTTGAGAATTTGCATAAACAGCAACAACAACTAAGACAGCGAACACCAGAAGATTTGATAGAAAAATTAATCAATAGAACTGATAAATGGATATTAAGCAATTATAAACAGCTTAGAAAAAATTCATTAATGATTATTATTGGTGATCACGGACGAGTAAAACTAGATTTAACATTTAGTGGAAAGATTGCACAATGGAGGCAAGCTAGTGTGCCAATCGCAATTCTAATAAGGAAATGAAATTTTTATATTACCTTAATTTTATTTAATTTAGTTGCTTAAAATGGAAGAATATAAACGTTTTACCATTTCTCTTCCTCAAGATCTATACGACAAATTTGAGGAATTTAGAAATAAATTAGGAATTTCTAGGTCTGATGCTATTAGAAAATCGATGTACATCTTCATGATACAAGAAGAAAATATTTCCGTAGTTTCAGAAAATGTTGTTGGGTGCATATCAATAATGATGGCTCATGAACATGTTGATTTAAATCATGAACATGTACATGAGAAGACACATGATCCCGATCATAATCATGACTATTCTTCAAGATCTATATACGCGAATGTTCAACAAGCCGATGAAATTTTAAAAAATGATATTCAACATCATTTTCATGACATAATTATTTCTACAATGCATGTTCATTTAGAATATGAAAAATGCTTAGAAATTATTGCTGTATCAGGACCATTTGAACGTGTAAAAAAATTGAAGGATGATCTTCAGAAACTTAAGAGTGTATTGTCGATAGGATTCTTCATAATTGATAAAGATTTAGCCGAAAAATGAAAAAATGGATTTGAAGAAAGAAGAGAAATAAGAATAAAAAATTCCATTTTCTCAAGGAAGAGAATAAGGTATAAGGCGATTTGGGTTGGAATTTTTATTCTTTATTTACTATTTGTGGGTTGTGTGTTAATACGTAAAACATCTCTTTTAGGTAATTTAAACATAAAAAGAGTAGAAAATTTGTAATTTTTATTTTAATATCAAAAACTAGAAAAAAATAAATTTTAAAAAAAAAAGTTAAAACATTAAGGCGAGAAGTTTATAGATCCTTCTCTTGGACTGTTTTTCGGTTATTAGCTTTTGCACGCCCAATTGCTTTGTCGAGAACATCAATTATAGCATCGTTAAGTGCAGGACCATCAATTAAATCCCCACTTGTGTTGCATCCCTTGCTTTTAATATATTCTCGGACTTTGCTTTTGACAAAAAGGGCATCAACAGCAGCTTTTTTAGCCATTTTTTTATTCCTCCTTTAAAGTTTTTAAAAATGATTTAAAAATGTTTTAATTAAATTATTTAATTTAATTATTATTCCGTCTTCCTTATTTTTAAACTTTAAGGTTAGATCATCTTAAACGATGAATAACAACCTTCTAAATGCAAAATTTACTAAATCAAAATTTTGTGAGAACTGACGCATATTTTAAAATTGATGATAAATTTAGTAAGATATATCACATTCCAAACTGGAAATAACTGATTTAATCAAGAAATTAGGTAGTTTTTAATGAATATCATTTCTCTTAATGGAAAATGGAAATGCAAATCGGATCCTGATGATTTAGGAATGGAAGATGAATGGTACTCTCCAAAAAATTATGATAAAATCAAGAATAGTCTATTAGATATTGAGATTCCAAAGAGTTTTAATCTTCTTGAACGATTCGAAAGTTTTGAAGGCATATTTTGGCATTTTTATGAATTTGATCTATTCAGCCCAATAAATATTTCTGATTTTGACCATTTTTTAAGATTTAAAGGCTGCAATTATAATACAAAAGTATGGCTAAATGGAATTTTTATTGGAGAACATAATGGTGGATTTACACCATTTTATCTTGAGTTAGACAATTTAATTAAACAAAATAAAAATATAATTGTAGTTAGAACGGATAATATAAGAAGAAATGATCAGATACCTTCGATTTCATTCGACTGGTTTAATTGGGGCGGAATATATCGAGATGTTGATATATTAATTTTAAATAAGAATCGAATTGAAGAGCTTTCCATTAAAACTTATGTATACTCGATGGAAAAAAGTAAAATAGACATTTCATACAAGAAAATTGGTAATATTTCTATTAGATGGGAGATATTGGATTCGAAAAATAAAAATATTATTCTTCAAGGTAATATCCTTCAATCAAATAATGAAAATAGCTTTGAAGTCATTTTTAATAATCCAAGATTATGGTCCCCTGAAGATCCTTATCTTTATTACTTAAAAATTTATAACAACAATCCAAAAGCGTCAAAAGAAATCTTATACGAGACATATTTTGGTATAAGACAAATAGAAATTAATGCTACATATATATATTTAAATCGAAAAAGAATTTTTTTAAAGGGGGTAAGTTTACATGAAGAATACATGCCCTATGGGCGAACAATTCCTTATGAAAAAAGGAAAGAAGATGTTGAAAACATAAAATCTATAGGATTTAATGCCATTCGAACCGCTCATTATTCACACGATGAAGATTTAATAAATATAGCTGATAAAGTTGGAATATTGATTCTTGAGGAGATCCCCGTATATCAACATTGTAACTTTAAAAGTATTCAAACATATAAGACAGCAGAGAATATGCTAAAAGAACTTATAAATCGTGATATTAATCATCCCTCAGTTATTTGGTGGAGTGTGGGAAATGAGGTCCCTTTACATCAAAGAAGCTGTGCTAAATTTATCAAAAAATTAATGAATTTTGCACGAGAAATGGATAATACTAGAATTGTCACATGTGTGTCTAGAAAACTTATACCAGATTTAACAAGAAAGTATGTTGATATAGCTACAATTAACACATATTTTGGCTGGTATTATGGTCATGAAAAAATGATTAGTTTAATCATAGACATAATAAGGACGCCTGTTTTTAATAAACCATGGATATACACTGAATTTGGAGCAGGAGCGAAATATGGATTTCATGCTGATTGGAGAAAGAGAGTAAAGTATTCTGAAGAAAAGCAACTACAAATACTTGATTACACAATTAAAACTATTAATTCAAAAGGTTTCTATGCAGGGTGGTTTATATGGATATATAGAGATTTCAAATCTATAAAAAGACAAAATCAGTTTCAGCAAGGATTTAATAGGAAAGGGATTGTAAGTGGGGAAAGAAACGAGAAAAAGCTTGTATATTACAGACTAAATAAGATACTTAATGAAAAAAGAAATGTAAAGAAGACAAGATTAATCGGAATTGTTTTATGGGTAATTTTATTCCCACTTTCTTTTTTAATATTCACTCGTTTGATTGATTCTTTTCTAAATTATATTGAAAAAAAACCAAGCTATACAAAATAAACTTTTTTACAAACTCTATTAAAAGTAAAAGTCTGTTCTTTTTATAGTTAATTTTTAACTTTATATCATGGGAATACAAGATGGCAGAGCTTTACCCTCAATGATCAAAAGATCCTATGATAACACAAATATCCACAATTTGTTTATCTTTAATAGATCTGGAATTTGTTTTTATGGTAAAAATTTTACAGATTATTTTCAAGTTGAGAAAAACTTAATTTCACCCTTTATAACGGCCCTGATGTCTTTTTCTAAGGAAATGATTGGAAAAACATTCAAAACAATTGAGATGGGTGACGTAAAATTTGTAATTTTTGAGAAAGAATATCTTAATTATAATGTATTATGTGATACAATCGAAAACGAAACATTCTTGGAGGAAGCGATAAATAAAATTAACAAACGACTCATGGAATATTTACGGGAAAAAAAAATTAATATGAATGAACAAATCGTTTATGATGGTGTTTTTAATGAAATTATTGGGGAAACTATAGAAGATGCATTTAGTAATGAGTTCAATCTAAAAACCGAACAACAGATTATAGATTATATGAAAGAATTAAACTCAATTGATGAAATTGATGGAGCGATCCTTTTAACTGATCGAGGAAAAGTGTTATATTCCTCCTATAATAAAGTATATTTGAAGAATTTTCTAAAGGAAGTTGAATTTCGTGTTAAAATATATAATAATTCTATCTTAAAACTCTTTTATACTTTTAAAGATAAAAGATTCATCTTTTCTGAATATGTTAAAAATAAATATTTTATTATTCTTGTATTTAATTCTCATGTAAGATTTAGAGTGGCTGAACATTATTTAACGCGAATTGTAAATTCTGTTAAAAAATTTCTTTTAAGTTAACAATACAAAAAAAGATTAGATATTTTTTTATTTACTCAAATTTTAAAGGTCAATAATCAAATTTTAACTTATAACTAATTTATGATTTATAAAAACTAAGTTAAAAAGTACCTAAAAATAAATCTAACATAAAATTTACACTAAAGTGAAGGTTTATGTCAAAAACAGAAGAAGGATTAAAAGAAGCTTTTGCAGGAGAATCACAAGCAAATCGTAAATATCTAGCTTTTGCACAACAAGCTGATAAAGAAGGATTCCCTCAAATAGCAAAGATTTTTAGAGCAGCTGCTGCCGCTGAAACTGTTCATGCTCATAATCATCTAAGAGCACTTGGAGGAATTAAATCCACAAAAGAAAATATTCGTGCCGCAGTAGAGGGAGAACATTATGAATTTACAAAAATGTATCCAGAGTTCCTTGAAGCTGCGAAGAATGAAGGAAATAAGGAAGCAGAAAGAACATTTAATTATGCGAATGAAGTAGAAAAGGTTCATCATAAATTATACAATGCAGCTCTTGAATCCATTGAAAAGGGTAAAGATTTAGAAAAAAATGATGTATATATTTGTCCAGTTTGCGGTTACACACATGAAGGAAACCCACCTGATAAATGTCCGGTTTGCGGTGCAGCTAAAAAAGTATTTAAAAAAGTTGAGTAAATTTTTTTATTTCTTTTTTTATTATTTTTTTAGATATTCCAAGGAGTATAACATTTTTTGATTTTCATTAAGTAATCATTCGTAGAAAAGTTCATCTCCTTTTCGGTTTTATCTATCGAACTTGGTGTAGCTCCTTTTTTATAATAATCCAATAGCAGATCTGAAATTTGTTGGTTTCCTAAAGAAATAATCGTTTGAAGTCTAGCATTCTTAATAATATTTTGGATATTTTTAAATTTAAGTTTTATAGAACTTAGATTTTTCAATTCTCTTTCTAATTTTTGATACTTTTTTTTAAAACTATGAATATTTTCTTTTAAATAAAAAAATACTTCTTTTTCATAAGGAGTGTTAAGTTTTGGAACAAAAGGATTAATATTTACTCTCAGAGCATTTTTTTGAAAGCCTAAATTATTAATCAACATTAATAAATTAACAATGTCTTCAATATTCTCTTCATTCTCCTCAGGTAAACCTATTAAAAAATAAAATTTTACATTTTTAATTTGAGAATCTCTAATTTGAGTTAAAACTGAAATTATTTTTTCATTAGAGAACATTTTTCCTAATTTAAACCTTAGACTTTCTGAACCTGCTTCCGGAGCAATAGTAATCGTTTTGATTTCAGCTTTTTCTAATATCTGAATGGTTTCGGCATCTAGATGCTCAATCCGTATTGAAGGAATTGTTAATCTTTTTCCTCTATTAATAATATATTCACAAATCTCTTTAAATTTGGGGTGTGATGATACACAAGAGCCTATAAGGCTAATAGTTTCGAAATCAGAATATTTTATTCCATCTTCAATAATTTGCTTAATTTTTTCATAACTTTTGTTTCTGAATGGAAAATTATGAAAAGAACTAATACAAAATTTACATTGATAAGGGCATCCTCTGTTTATTTCCAACAAGAAATTACTCTCGAAGATAGATTTCTCTCCAGGTGATTTAATGTTTAATTGAAAACTAGGAGCAGGAGACTCATCGAGATTTTTAAGAATTGCTCTTTTAGTTCTATTGTTAAATACCGGTATGTATAGTCCTTCAATTAATCCCGCTTTCTCTAAAAATTCTTTATAATTCAAATCTCCCTTTTTATAACTTTTAAAGACTTTGAAAAATGATTCCAAACTTTCCTCAGCATCGCCAATAAATAATATATCAAAAAAATTGCTTAACGGAACTGGATTTGAGGTTACTACAGGACCTCCACCTATTATTATTGGAAATTGAGTTTTAATATCATTTGAAACATTTTGACGCTCTTGAGAAGTTAAAGGAATCTCTGCTTTCTCTAGTATCCACAAAATATTTTTAAAATCATTTTCATAATGTATTGAGAAACCTAAAATATCAAACTCTTCTGGTAATACTTTATTCTCAAGCGATCGCAAATTACTTTTTGGAGAATAATCTTTTGAAGCAGGAAATCTCATTTTTATACTTTCCGGTAAAAAAATACGTTCACATGCAATATTTTCAAAAGCATTTATTAAAAAGTAGAGGAGTCTAACAGAGTATGAGGACATGCCAATTTTATAAGTGTTAGGATAAATTAGACCGAAAGAAAGATCAATCCTTCGCCAATCTTTAATTATAGCTTTCTTTGTAATCATATAAAAAACTTTAAAAACAGTTTGTAAAAAATACATTCAATTTTGAATAGTTGATTCATTTTCTGCTTTAATTTTCTTAATTTCTTCTACTATTAATGGTAAAATTAAGCCAGTTTTGTTATTGATAACAATTTCTGCTCGTTCATCTAAGTATGTGGGTTCATCATTTACAATTATTAATTTTCCTCCTTCACTCAAAGTATAAAGAGGTAAATCACATATTGGTGCTACAGTAAGGGAAGAACCTGCTATTAACATGACATCTGACTTTTTTGATAAATCCACAGACATATATTTTTCAAAATTAGGTAGACTTTCTCCAAATAATACTACAGATGGCTTTAAAGGAGCTCCACAGTAATTACATCCTGGGGCTCCTTTTTTTTCCTTTTTAATTTTACGTAGAATTTGTTCCTTAGTATAGTTTGCACGACATCCTAAGCAAGTGAATCTATTAATATTTCCATGGACCTCATATACAATAATATTTCCTGCTTTTTGATGCAATTCATCAATATTTTGAGTGATAATGGCCTTGACGATATTGAGTTTTTCTAGATCTGCGATAGCATAGTGTCCAGGGTTTGGTTCTGCATTAAATAAAGTCGGAGCGATTTCTTCAGCCATTTTCCAAAATTTTGATGGATCAGTTAAGAAAGATTGAATACTTCCATATATCTTAGGTTTATATTTTTTCCAGATTCCACTTTCCCCTCTAAAGTCTGGAATTCCAGATTCTGTTGAAATTCCTGCTCCGGTTAACACAATTGCGTATTTTGAATTGAGGAGTAATTTAGAAGCCTTCTTAATCATTTCTTTCTCAATTGGTTGCAATATATCCATTTTTTAGTTGAACAATGATGTTTAAGTTTTTAATGTATTTAATTCTAATAAAATTTATACTTATAGTTTTAAACTTCATAATCTTCAAGAACTTATTCATTTTTAATAAAAATAAATCAAAAAAACTTAATATACCAGATAATTTTTAGTATAATAAGAGATAATTAATTGATCTTCTACTTAATTAAAATTTCCCCTTATGATCTCTTCTTTTAGTATTATCTTGGAGAACGGTATACTTTATTGTTCAGATGAAAAAAAGTATAATGCTTTTGAGATCATCCTATTTACAGAGAAGCTACTACGCAGTATAAATCCCAGAAACACTTGGCGTCTAAAGAAAATCTGTTTGAAACATAAAAAGACTGGGAGAGAAAGAATAATTGTAGAACACAAAGTAACTAAAGCTGGACAGAATTTATTCTTCTGTAGTATTGGTAATTTTAGTGTAGGATCAACCGAATCGTTTAAAATGTTAAGTGACTTCAGTAAACAAGTTGAAGTTCAATATAATGACTTAGATAGATTGAAATTTTCTTCTAAAGAACCTACATTTAAGGAAGTTATTAGACTGATTACAGATTATTTAAGAGACAAATATTTGGACCCATTAGAAGAAGAAATTATATATCATAAGTCTAATAACAACGAACAGAATACAATATTATATGCAGGGATATCTGCTCAAGGATTACCAATAGTATCTCAATTATTTGATATTAATCTCTTAAAAAATATGAATAGAGATAAAACTTCTGAAAATATTGAACTTTATAGCTCAGATTTGTCTGCCAAGTTAGCTACAATTTCAATGAATACCCTAATCCGTACTAAAACAAATATTAAAGAAATTCATATTGAAGATATTGAAAATGTTCAAGAAAATAGTAAGAAAAAAATCATTTTATTTGGTAATATTAATGGTTATTCAGTAGATTTTATTGCTACTGGTAATTTTTATAAGGTAAAATCAATATTTAAACAATTAAAGTCTAAATTGGCTTTAGATTCTGCCTTTAGAGAAGAATTTAAAGGAGATTTGAGACCTTTTAAACACCTAAAGTTTTATCTTGATGAAGTTGTAAAGAATTTTGACTAATTGAATGAAAAAATATACTCTTAAGTTGTTTTTATGAAAGCAGTAATACTAGCCGCGGGAGAAGGGAAGAGATTAAGACCGATAACTTCATCAAGACCTAAACCAATGATACCATTATCAGGAAAACCTCTACTTGAACATATTATTTTAGGACTCAAAAATGCAGGAATAGAACAAATTTTACTTATTGTTGGATTTAAACAAGAAAAAATAAAGGAATTCTTTGAAAAGGGTTCAAACCACTTAAAAGTACAAATAGAATATATTACTCAGGAGGAGTATTTAGGAACTGCTCATGCAGCAGGTTATGCAAAAGAATTTGTTAAAGACGAAGATTTTCTGATGATGTATGGGGATTTATTTATCGATCCTGCAATTTTTCGGGTCATACTACAAAAATATCGAGAAAATAATTATGATGGCCTAATTACATTACGGAAAGTAGATAATCCCCAAGATTATGGAATTATCAAATTAAATACTGAAGATTTTGTTGAACAAATAATTGAAAAACCTCTTCCTGAGCAAAATGCGGGTAATTTAGCAAATGCTGGAATTTATGTGTTTAAAAATGTAATTTTTAAAGCTATTGAAAAAACCCAAAAATCGATTAGGAATGAATATGAGTTCACAGATTCTATGCAAATATTAATAAATGAATTTGGTGGAAAGATTATTGGCTGTACCATAAATGAGTATTTCTGGAGTGATATTGGATTACCGTGGCAACTGTTTGATGCAAATAAGTTTCTTTTAGATGATATAAATGGTCAAATCGTTGGGGAAATCGAAGATAATGTAAAAATTCAAGGAAATGTCTATATAGGGAAAGGAACTATTGTTAAATCGGGCTCTTTTATACAAGGTCCATGTTATATAGGAGAAAAAAATATTATTGGCCCAAATGCATTTATACGTCCATATACTTCCATTGAAAATAATTGTCACATTGGAATGTCTGAAGTAAAGAATTCGATAATTTTATCTAATACCTCTGTTCCCCATTTCAATTATGTAGGTGATTCTATTTTATGCGAAAATATTAATCTAGGGGCAGGTACTAAAATATCTAACTTGAGATTTGATAATAAAAGTATTAAAATGAGAATTAATGAAAAAATAATTGATTCTGGAAGAAGAAAATTAGGAGCAATAATCGGTCCTAATTCTCAGACAGGAATAAATGCTAGTATCATGTGTGGGAAAAAGCTAGGTGAAAATTCTATAATAGGTGCCCACACATTAATAAATGAAGATGTTCCCCCAAATTCACTTTATTATCAAGATTCTAATGGAACTTTAAAAAAAGAAATCAATCGATTTTAAATATCTTTATTATTTATTTAATGAACTTGTGTTTGCTCTTCCAATTCCAGTGATTGTCTTTTTCTAAACTCGCGTAATAATTTGGAAAATTTCAACGGTTTACCATTATAATTAAGTTCTTTTAAAGCCTGTTCTTGATAAGCAATGAAAAGTTTATTTGAAAATTCTTCCCAAGTTCTACAGATTGCTAAAGTTTTATCATCATTTCTTAGGAGACTTTCATGGGACATTATTCTATTAAATTCTGATTCATATTCTTCAATAATATCTGAATTTGCTCCCTTTAATAAATCTCTACAAAATTCATCAGCAGGATACCAGTCTTTTACTCTTGACAAATCTCTATGGATTTGAGTGAGCAGGACATTTCTAGGACCTTCCCATAACTCCATTATCATAGCATCTCTATGAAAGCGAGGAGATGAAAGAAAATCTTCCATAATCCCATGCCCTCCATAAAATGAAATTGCTTTTCTTATCATTGCCGGAACTTCATCAGCTACTACAATCTTTTGCAACATTATTAACTCTCTTAATCTAAATCGACGCTTGCGTTCCTCAATATCTTTGATTTTTTCTAATTCTCTTATTCCGCTTATAAGTTCTTCATTAAAGTGAATATATTCAGAATATATTTTGAAAGCACCAGCAGTAGTTCTTTTAGCATATAATTCTAATTCATTTATTTGATTTATCATCATTGGAAAAGAAGATATAGGTATACCAAAGGCATATCTGAATTGTGAATATAGTATAGCTTCTCTTGCAACTCGTAAAGCCCCTGCTGCCATTCCAAAAGCGACATGAAGTCTCGATAATGAAAGAACAATACCTACAATATCTGCTAATCCTTTTTCAAGTGGACCTATAGGGTATGCTACAGCTCCATTATATGTAATCTCTGCTGTCGGTAATTCTGCAGTTCCAAGTTTTTGCTTTAATCTATCAATTGTATAGGAATTTCTAATTTCTTTTTCTTTATTACCGGGTAACCAAGAAGGTACAACAAAAGCTGCAACTCTAGTGGATGATGGAGTATTTTTTGGTTTTGCTGTCACAATTGCATAATCTGCTTGAGTAGCTGAGCAGAAGAATTTTTGGCCATAGAGTCTCCATACATTTGACATTCCATCTTGACCTTCATCTTTTTCAAACACAGCTTCAACCAAGTTAGCAGGAACATCACTCCCACCTTGAATTTCACTTACAAATTGAGCACCAAGCTTATATTCTCCATCTTCCCCGTCTCTTATAGATTTTAGAATTAATTTTGCTTCAGAGCTTAACTGATTTTCATACTTCTGCATAATTTCAACGGCTCCATGAGAACATGCGACAGGGCACATTACTCCTGATTCTCCATTTTCATAAAGTAAAAACATTTTAGCAAATTTACTCCAGGCTGTATTTCGAACCGGATCAAAAAGACCAAGACTAAATACTTCTTTTTCTAATACGTCCGTTTCTAAACATCTCTCTATACGATCAATTCGATGATTGTATGCATCAAAATGCTTTATTTTAGTGACTTTTACCCTGTTTTCAAGTTCATTTGCTTTATCAGCAAGATCTCGAAATCTAAACGACACATAGTCACTTAGAGCGCGGAGATCTCTATCAATCTTTTCAAATTCATCCTCGGGTGCATATTTTCTAATAAGAGCTTGTAAAAACTCATCATCCTTATAATAATTAAAATGATCTCTAACGAATAAGAAATCATCAAAAGTATAGGGATTATTACGATTTCCTTCTTCAGAAGACATAATTATCAATTGTAATTACTAATTAGTTAAAAAGAAGTAATTCCAATTATTAAAAATAACTATCAGTATAAAATATTAGTTTAACAATCTTCTAAAATTAAATGTTGTTTTTATCTATTTAGATCTATAATTCATCTTCATCTTCTATATCTTCTATGGGAAGCTCCTCTTCCTCCTCCTCAACTTGAGCTTTAGGTTTGGTTTGCGCTAACTTTTTTACATTTATTCTTTCAGATCTTTTTATTTCAGATTTTCTGGATCTTTTGATATCAACTTCAACAATTTCAAATTGGTTATCTGGAATTATTTTATCTTCTCCTCCTTCAGGTATAGAAACAAGTTTACTCTTAATGATTACAGCATTAGATAATGGATATATTGTTTTAGCTACTCGTTGAATTTGGTTTTGAAATTCTCCATATATCAATCCAGCTATAAATTTTTCATGATTCAAACTTTTTGCAAACTCTCTTAATATTTCTCTTATTATTTTCCGTATTAATAATTGCTGACTACTTCTTGCTCTTTTGAGAGTAGTACAAATCATAGTTACCCGAAATATAAAACCATCTTTCGTAGTTAAATTAATAATTGATTGAATCTTTGTACTTCCTCTACCAATTAAAGATCGTATAAAATCATTTGTATATTGATGACCAATAAAAATGCTATTGCATTTATTTGCTTCTTTATTAACATCAACTATTTGAAATTGCAATTTTAAGCTAATATCGGAATATTTTCCTGTAAAATCATAAAGTAAAGCCTCTAGAGTCCTTCCCATTAAAGTATCTTCTAACCCAATAACTTCACCTATAGGTTTAAAGTTAAAACTTTTCGGTGCTATTGTAGTATACCATTGCTTGTCTTTGAAGGTGACTTTCTTAGTTTTTATTTTTTTTTTTCTAGCTTTTGTACTCAATTCGAATCCTCCATCTATCTTGCTACTAAAGTTCTTATTTTCTCGGGATCATATTTGAATGAAGAGTCTAATTTCTTTTTCTTTTTATAATATTTTATTAAACGATATATCTTTGATTCCGTTCGCTGTAATCCCTTACGAGCTTCAAGGTCCTTATGATTCGTTTCTAGATGTTTTCTGATACTAAGAGCTTTCCTTACTAAATTTGTAAGTTCTTCTGGTAAAGGAGAATCAATCTCATTTTCTTCAAGGATTTGAGTAACCTTTTTACCAGTTACTAATTTAACTAGTGGAACACCTCGTGAATCTCTCATTATAGTACCAATCATTGATTTAGATTGTCCTCTCCTCGCTAGTTTAACTACTTCATTTTCAACTTCTTCAGGTGAGAGTTCGACCCAAGTAGGTTTCTCTAGTCGAGCCGGGCGTGTACTCCCCGAACTTCCACGCTTTCTTGAATGCATCCGAGCCATTTTTACGTTGTTCCTTTTAAATTGCAGTTCTTATAAGAATTAATATAAAATAAATAAAGAATTATAGAAAATAAACTTTTGGAATGTTCATTAAAACCTATGATTCAACCTTTATTAAACTCGAATATCTAAATAAATCTTACACTACTATAGTAATTATGAATATGGATAAAAATATTCTCTGTTTCATTACTGGAAATATTCATAAATATAAAGAAATTTCCACTTTATTCAAAAAAGAAAAACTCAATTATATTTTAAAAAAAAAAAATATCAAAACCATTGAAGTTCAAGCTGAATCTGTTAAGGATGTAGCATTATTCAAATTGGAAAGTATAAAAGGACAAGTAAGTGGCTCTTATTTTATAGAAGATGCTGGTTTTTTCGTAGATACCCCTCTTAATGGTTTTCCAGGAGTATATTCCTCATATGTTATGAAAACTCTTGGTAATAAGGGAATATTAAGGCTAATAGATGACTTTGAACATACTCAAGCACATTTCACGACAGTTATTGCACTTTATTTCGAACGAATCGATAAAAATTTAATATTCGAAGGAAATGTTTATGGTAAAGTATCAAGGATTGCAAGAGGTTCAGGTGGTTTCGGATTTGATCCAATTTTTATTCCTAATGCCATCTCAAATAAGACTTTTGCTGAATTAACAATAGAAGAGAAAAATAAAATATCCCATCGAGGACAAGCTTGGAATAAATTTATAGATTTTTTGAAAGAAAATTGTTGAATAATATTCCTTCTATAGAAAAATCTAATTCTTAAAATGTCTGTCTGAAGATATCCATAATGCTTTTCTTGTAAAAGTATTTTATCAAAATTATATATGTTCCGAGAAATGCGAAAGAAATTGACAAAATGAACACTCTTAATAAGGTGTCTATCGGAATTGAAAAAATAATAGGCATTTCCGTCATTAAGTTCATAGTAGTCTCAAGTAAATATCCTGTAAAAGTACCAATAATTGTCCCCATAACACCTGCCGAAAGAAGAATAATCATACTTTCAATTAAGAACATATTACGCACATTCCGTGCTTTCATACCCATTGATCTAAGTATTCCAATTTCAAATTTTCGTTCTAGTATAACCGCATACATACTACTAATAAGACCAAAAATACTGATAATTATTGTGAATGTTAAAATTAATTCCATCAAGAAGGATTGTCTTTCAGTCATCGAGTTAAAAAAGTTGATTTTAGAAATTGCATCATCAATAATTATATCCTTATCTTGGTACATATTTCTAATATCATCTTTTGTCTCTTTGATATTTTCTTCAGTCTTGTCAACTAGGTTTACAAAAATTTTATCTACTACCATATTAGGTTCTCCTGGATTTTCTACTTTCATCAAACGCATGTAATTCTCTAAGGAAATCATCACACCTCCCCCATTAGCAGACATTTCATTACTTCGAAAATTAAAAAATCCAGGAATACCTCCTGAAATTCCCACAACCCGGAATAAAGTTACATTTCCTGGAGCTAATGGACCATCTTGATAATCTGCGGGATTATAAAATGTTATACGAACATAATCACCAACATCTTTAACTCCTATGTAATCCGCTATAGATTTAGCAATAATACAGGTATTATTATGAGAAAATAATTCATTAAAAGAATATCCAGTGTTACTACCCTCACTTTTCCAAATTAATAATTCTTTATCGATCAAATCAACAAAATCTTCATTTATACCTATAAAACCTGCCTCTACAACATCAAAATCCATCATATCTCCTATGGTGGTTTTTAATTTTGAATCATCTTCTTCTCCAAAATATTGAAAAATACTCATCATTTGTTCTGTGGATTCACTATTAAAACCTACTTGGCCCTCACTTATTTCAAAAATTGTCGCTAGAGTTGCTTGTAAATCAAAGGTATTATGAAGAGTTATAGCCAGTTTATCTATACCTGGCAAACTTTCTAATTCTTCAACCATTTCAAGAGTCAGAGCACTTTCTGTGGTATGGTAATCTTGATTTATTAAAACTAGATCAGACCCATATTGAAATCTTAGATTTAGATTCATATTTCCAGATTGCATTTCATTTACACTTGTAATAAAGAAAATGAAAGAGAAGCTGATGGAAAACATAATAACAGTACTTGTATTTCGTCTTCTGTATCTTTTAAGCGATATATTTATAATATTGCTATATTTTCTAATAGCAGGTGAGATTATGCCCAGAAAGACTTTTTGAATTAATGGGATGATTCCTATAGACGCAAAAACTAATCCAATAACAATAGCAGCTAATAAGCCAATAAATAGTGCAGAAGTTAACATAAAATCGCCTGTAACAAAAATATTTGGCATTAAAACAAATACTACCATACCAATTGTTGCAATCGCAATACCTGCAAGAAAACTTTTAACATTCATGCTTCCTTCCTTTTTTATCTCCCATCCCTCCTCTTTTGTTTGAAAAGGAGTAATTGATTTTATAATATCTAATTTCGCTGTTTTTAATGCAGGTAATAAAGAAATACCCAATGATACTAGAGTCCCTATAGAAAATGTCAGAATAAGTGTATCAGGCTGAATAACCCATTCTACTTCAGTAAACTCAAATTGAAACTGATATAAAGGAAATAAAGATTGTGCAATTGGTCTCATTAAAGTAAATCCAATTATCATTCCAATAATTGAGCCAATTAACCCTAACATCAATCCTTCAAATAAAACCATTTTAATGCAATAAGCTTTTCTACTACCCACAACACGAATAATACCAAATTCTCTCATTCTTTCTTCAATTGACGTGGATAGAATACTGTTTATTAGAATACCTGTTATAAGAGTAGAAAGAATTGTGATAAACCAGAACATTATAGTTACTGTCATTAATAGAAATTCCCCTCCTTCAAGTTCTTCTAATTTTGGCATGCTTACAGTAAATTCATTGAGATCTAATCTTTCCTGTATATTAGATCCAATCTCTCGAAGTCTTCTTGTAGTCAAATCTAGATTACTGGCATCATAAACAGTTTTAGGATCTTTAATTGTACCAACAATGTAATTTATTAAACCCTCTCGGTTTAAGAAGGTTTGAGCTTGTTGTAAATTAACGAGAATTAATGAATTTTCAAACTGCATGAATTTAAGATTTTGAATACAAATTTCAGCGACAGTTAAATTTAATTCGTAAGTTTGATATTTTAAATATATGTCTTCTCCTCTACTTACGTTAAGAATTTGCGCTACATTCCATAATATAACACATTCTCCATTATTTGGCTCATCGTCATAGATCTCATTAGTTTCTTCACCTTCATCATCTACGATTATCAAATCTCCCATGTTTCCAGTATTTTCTTCTATAAAATCGAGACCATATAACTGTAGAGAACCACTAGTGTTTATATTATCCGAAGAAGTTTCTACTAACATCATAATACGGGGATATAACTTTTCAACTCCATTAATCTCTTTTAATTGATTATTAATAATATCTTCATCAAAGAAAGGATCATATGTTAAATCTGTTTGAAATGTGCGCGTAATCATAATATCTGATGTTCCCGTTGACGATGTAACATATAAAAGATAATTATAATTCACTGTATCATTTAACATTCCGATAGTTGTTAATAAAAACAATGAAACTGCGATACCACATATCCCAAAGATCGCTTTAGCTTTATCTCTTTTGAGATCGAGCCAAGAATGTTTGATAATTTGTAGACTTATCCGCTTTTTTAGGCGATACCAAAAATTCTTTAAATCCATTATCATCAACAACTAACTATTTTTTATTCATCTAGAATGCTAAATTTCTTCTTCTTACTCTTAAATTCCCTGGGAAATTTGCCTTCTTCAGCTAAAATTTCCTCTATTTCTTCTTTATCCTTTCTGACAAGTCTTACTCCTTCACATTTTTTATTTTTACAATAATAATTTTGTCCCGGTTCATCTTTCAAAGTCCAATTTCCACAATTGGAACAATTATATGCTGCATAGATTTGATCATGTTCACATACCGGACAGATTATATCAAATTTCTTTGATAAAAACCATGATTTACATGATTTACAATATAAAGTTAATGGTTTTTTCAGTTCCTCATTTTGTTCGATCAAATCTATCCGTTTTTTTACTTGATCTTTATCAACATCTTTAAATCTTATTTTTTCAGCACGAACATTTCTAATATTCTGAATCCAAATTTTTCCCTTTGTTTCAGCAATTACAAACAACGATATAATAATCGCTGATATTATCCCTATCAAAATTACATAAGGCTCCCAAAGAAGCCACCATCTCCCATTATTAATAGTGACAAATATAAATGATTCTGCTCCATTTCCTTCTTCATCATAAGCTACTATTCTAATTTCACATTTACCATCATTATAATTAATAGTATTCCAATTAAATTCTAAAATCCCGGTAGTACTATTAAAATTGAGTTTGCTTCTATCAACACTTATATTATTCAGAAGTATATAAATTCTTGATTGATCTAATTCAATATTGTCAGTTATATTTGCTTTAATTATAATCAAAGATTTAACATTTCTATCAGGTTCAGGAGTTATTATTTGAATATCTGGAGCAATGAAGTCTGTTGTTTTATCATAACCCAGATAAATATTAGAGAGTAACCACCCATATCCCAGTCCAATTATATTATTATTTGAATGCAAAGTAAACATTATCATTATATCTTCTCCAGAATATTGAGATAGATCAAATCTTTCAGTGCCGGAGAGATCTTCATCATCATATGTATACTCTTTTATAACAATCCAAGTTTCACCAAAATCTTTTGATAATGAAATAATACACTTATCTAATTGATCCTCAGGCAGAGAATATTCATTTTGTAAAGAAATTTCATAATTAAATTCAAGATATACTCTATATTCACTTCCGAGTTGTAATGGGCGAGTAATCAAATTACTATCCCAATTTATTCCATATCCCTGCTCAAAACCACCATAACTCTGTCCTCTACCACCATATATATAATCCTGATAAAGACGGGTAACTGGATGCCATGTATTATCCGCTCTAAACCAAGCAGTATTTGCTTTTGGAGAAGGAGTTCCTGTCACATAATAATCCTCTAAACTTGTATTTGAAAATTCATACCCTATATACTTACCATCCTTATATAGGTTAAATTGTAATGATGTTGGATTAATAAATTCGAAGAGTGAATTATCATTATTATACCAAGGACTTGTATTTAGAAATATTCCATCTGAAACATGAAATCTAAATGATTGATTTGATATTTTTTCTAATAATATAGATCTAGTAAAATAAATTCCCCAATCTCCTAAATTATTTGAGCTGGCATTCCAATCACCATAAATATTGTACATAGTATAATTCATTTCATCTATTTCTAAGTATACAAATTTGGGATAGTTGTTATCTAAATCAAAATATTCTAATGAAAATGTATATTTCTGGAATTTTGAATCTTGAGTGGAGGAAATATAATCATTTAAGTTGAAAGATATCAATGGAGAATTTTGATTAGTATAATTGACAATTGCAAAATAATCCAAAATAAATCCTTTATAATTTATCGCATCAAATTCATCATCTAGAGAAGTTTCAAATCGAAATTGTATAAAATACCCAATATATTCGGTTAAATTAATTTCTTCCATAAACCATTCCTGTTCTATATTAGTATATGTGTTTAGAGTTATCCATCCGGTCCAATTTAGATTAATTTGGAAATAAATAAAGTCTCCTATATTGATACTTACTCTAAATCCAAATTTGACATATGGCTGATATTGGTTTTGATCAATTTTTGTTAAATTGAATAAGGGGCTAATTAAAGAACCATTTGGATATGGATCTTCGGTCAATCTAATAGGTTGATAGGAATAATTAATTGGGTTATTATGATAGGTACCAAAATACATGGTATCCCAAGAATCTTGGTATATTCTTGATCTATTATCAATGTAATCATTTTGTGACATTATCCCCCATCCAGTACCAGTATATGTCCAATTGCCAATTCCATTATTAAAACTATAGTAATTTGGAAATTGAATACTATCTGTTGGGAATTCAATTGTAATATTAAAATAATTCATTTCTGGATATTTTATTTTAAAAGAACCGTCACTAGCCACAAAAAAGTAATGATATAATCCAGATCTTGGAAATTGAATGTAATCACTTGCAAAAATAGCCCCATCCGTGTAAACATTATCTTGGGCAAAAAGTTGGGTTAAAGTATAATTCTTTGATAATTCTAATATAGAGACATAAACCTCTTGAGGAGGGACATTTGATGTATCATTATCAAAATATTCAATATAAAACCGATAACTATCAATTGAATAATTTTTCTCTGGTTCATTCCCTATATATTCTTGAAAACTCATGACCGTTGTATTCTTAGAGCCCCCTATATAATTTATTTCAGGAATTTTTAATTCTGGTTCAAAAAGATTATTGACTGTTGAAATATTTAAACTAAAATTGCTACTACCCTCTATTGCCTTAACAATTATAATGCAGTTAGTTTCATTTTCTTTTGGGGTAAAATAAAAATGATTAGAGTCACCATACCATTTTCTAGAGGATTGTAGAAGAATAGGTTCACCGTATTGATTTGATTCATTTGAAAATAAAAATAAATCGAAATCAGCCTCAGAATTATCTATAGTTAAATTAAATGAATATTGAGCATCTTCACTTAATTCAATTTGGCGAGCAAATACATGTGCCTCTAGAGGATTTTCTTCAGAACTAACTAAATGTCCATTAGATACACTAATTTGTTCTATACTTTTAACTAAAGCATCGATTGCGGCCTGAAGATTTAATCTTCCATACCCCTCATGAATATCTTTCAAACCACTTGTCATTGGAGCAATAGATAATGAAGGAGAATATTCACTTTCATCGCTTGATGTAGATGGATCATCTTCTCTTTCAATGTTAGTTTCTGAAGCAGTCATTAATAGAATAGCTTTGATATATTTGACCCGTGAAGCCAAATCAAAATTATTCCATTGATTCCAATTATTCCATTTTGCTTCTATTAGAATATTGATTGCTGCTGAGACAATTGCAGTAGCTATTGATGTTCCATAAAATGCAGTAGCTTTATCGATCTCATCACTAGCACCAATTATCGAACGATGAGTGGAGATTTTACTACCTCCAGGAGCGACTATGTCCGGTTTAGTTATATTTTCTATGTTATTTCCCATACTACTGTACGAAGTTACTTGATCTTTATCATTTATAGCCCCTACAACAATAGCATTCTCATTTTCTGCTAATTTATTTAATGAATTCGAAATTTCAATACCGTTATTCCCTGCAGCAATTACAACTAAAATTCCACTTTCAATCACTTCATCTATTGCAGTATTTACAGTTTCGATATCTTCTCCTAAAGTACCAATGCTTAAGCAAACACTTACGATATGATAAGTATCTCTGTTTTCGATTACATTAGCTAATGCAGATATTAAATTGGATGTATAACCATTTCCTGATTGATTTAAAACTTTATAAGCAACTATTTTTGTAGCATTCGCCATACCTGTGAAATGATTTTTATTTTCAATTGGCATTTCAGGAAAATATGATATACTACTGTTAAAAGAAAAAGCAGGTTTTGTTTGTAATAGTTTATGATATTTCAAAAATAGATCATAAACACCTAAATTATCTTGATTAAGAGTCTGGTTAATTATATAATAATTGCCGGGAATATTATTATATGAAAATTGGACTAATGTTTCATTATAATACAATTCAAACCAAAATTTATCTATTCCTTGAGCTTCCAAATTCCATGAGGAGTTAATAATAATGTTTGAGCCAACGTTTGAAGCATTAAAAGAGAAGATTTTTAGCTTATAATTACCAGGTGCAGAATATTCATCAAATAATGCAATATGAGAATAATTCCCTTTGATTTTGATGATGGAAGGAGCTATTGAATCATAAGAGTCTATACCTGTTCCGGATATAATTGAAGATATTAACGTTCCATGTCCATTATCATCAGATATCGATTGAGCGTCAACAAAATTTTGCCAACCTACTATATCTCCACTTAAATCCAGAGGATTATACCCATTCGGGAAAAAATTCTGATTGGGATTGATACCCGTATCCAGTACTGCTACAGAAGAATTTGTATTACCTTTTAATCCATCTAAATACCAAGTTGAGTTAACAAGGCCAGACTGAATTGAAGCATAATTCATTTGAGCTTCAACAATTTCATCTTTTTCTATTAAAGCGTCTGGAAAATCATTTTGAAAAGCAGTTTTATTTAATTCTAAAGGCATAATACCCGAAAATCCTGAAATTGAAGTGAATTGATTATTCCACTCTTCAATAATTGTTCCTCCATAATATTCAAAACGAGAAGTAACAGAACTGTTATACGATGATTTCTTAAAGGAGACGATAATATTTTTGCTATAAAAATCTGAAAGTAATGGTCTAATCTCATATTTTGAGGTAGCTGATACTTCATTAGAGGGATTATTTGAATCTGAGAAACTATGAAAGATACTATTATATGAAATTAATAAAATAATCAGAAGAATAATAGAATATATCTGCTTTTTTTTCACTTAAATTTCCCTCTCTTCATCATCTTTTATTATTTTATCAATATCTTGATTATTATCAGTACCCATAATTTGACTTTTAGAGTTTCTCAAAATAATATTTAGTCTTTCTCGCAATGTACTATCGATCTTAAGTATAGTTTCCCTTGAGCTAAGGTCAAAAAGATACATTTCAGATCTCTGAATTGCCCTTTTCTTTTTTTTATATTTTTTAGTTTGCCAAATGTAAATGCTCGAGATTATTAAAACCATTAAAATTGGTAAACCAACATAAAAAAATTGTATTGTTTTTGGAGTTATGATTTTTATAGTAATTGTATTTGAAAATACTTCATTCTCATGTAAATAGTTAAATTTAATACTAGCTGGCTTCAAATTTACAAGCACCTGCCTTTTACTTCTAATGGTATAATTGAAAGTAACTTTTTCACCGGGATCTAAGGAATTTATCAAATTAATTAAATTACCTTCTATCAAAGAAAAATCTGCTTGGGAATAACTAATCATATCATTAACTTTTATATCTTCAATACTAATAGTTCCTGTATTCTCCACTTCTAAAATTACGATAATTTTATCTCCAATCTCAATTTGATCGTTACTTACAGATTTAATGATCGTAAAATTAATTTCTCCCAATAACTTGAATGTTGAAGTAGATATTTGTATGGTTCTACTTTCAGAACCTTCAATAAAGTTAATAGGAGGATAATAATATCCTTTCCACCCATTCTTTTTTAAAGTAATATTAAAGGAGATTGAATCGTTAAAGGCGATATCTTCAAAATACAATATGAAATCATCTATTCGCTTTAAATCTCCAAATTGGTCATCCATCGTTAGGGTAAGATCTGAGATCTTTATATCCTCTGGGCCATTATTTCTAAGATTTACAGTAAGATTAAATATATCTCCTATTGCAGGAGCATTATTAATCAAATCTGAATCATAGTTAATTTCAATAGTCCTCACAAATGGGAATATATCTAGATAGTTGACAGCTGCTGATATAAAAATTTGATTAGTGAAGCTAACTATTTTAGAAGAATTTCCTCCTTCAATATTTTTTGGATTATAATACACTATTGAAATATCTCTTAATGATATTGAATTAGGAACGTAAAATGAAAAGTTAATCCTTTTTTCTTCTGCTGGAGCTAATTCTGCCAAATAGTATGATAAATTATTATTGTTAAGAGTGAAATTGTTAATTTTGTCAATAATTCCTGGAATTAACATAGAAATTGTTATATTCTTAGCAATTTCAGTACCAATATTCTTAAAATCTATTACATAAGTTACTGCTTCACCTGGTTTAGAGCTAAAATTATTTAAATATGAATTAACTACAAGTGACGCCCCATCATAAGTGCATAAAGGTATTGAATTTGATAGTCTTTCAAAATGAATATTCCCCGATGAAGAACCATACACTAATTTAGAACCTGAATCATCATTAAAATTTATGTCTCTTACAGAATATTCAATATCCAAATCATTGATTGAAATGTTGAAAGATGCTGAGTTAGTGATCTTAATTTTAAAAAGTACCGTGTAATTTTGTTGATCTAATGGATAGAATAGCCAGTCCAGACTTTCATTTTGATTAATTATTGAGAATGTCCAAGTATTATTTATTATACTCTCTAAATAAGGAGTCATATTCTGAAACTCTTCAACATTAAAATCGAAAATTTCAAAGTTGAATGTTTCCAAGTTAATAGACGCATTAACGTTTGCTATGAAAGAAACCCGTTCTAATTTATTATTCACAAAATCAATTTTTGTATTATTTTTAAAAATAAAATTTATTTCAACTCTATGTTCCAAGAATTTTTCTTCAGAACTAATAATCCAACTTTCATTGTCGGTTTTTAAACCCATTTCCGGAGTAGTTCCACTCAAATTGGTTCCTGAGATAATTTCAGGAGTAATTGGTAATGATTGAATTGTAAAATTATCAATATAAAAAGGAGTAAATGAATCTAAATTAGCAATTGAATAATTATTAATTTCATAAGATAATATTTCTCCTGGATTTAATTTCCAATTATCATCATTCCATATACTATAACTATTTGTAAAATAATCTTCCAGATCACTTTTACTAACCCCTAGAGCAGCTAAAGCTACGATTAACTGAGGGTACCCTCCAGGACTATCAATAATATCAATAATGTGATCCATATCTTCATTATAAGGGCTCAAATTTGTAAAATTGAGTAAATCTGGGAAAAAAGTATCGAAAATCCCAACTCCAAATGAATCAAAATAAAAAATCCTTGGATCTTCATCGAAATTAAAGAAATCTTCTAATGAGTCATATTGGTTCGGGTATTCTATACGAACTATCTCCCATATAGCATCTTGTAATTGATCTGCTAATGTTTGACTTCCCAGGGTAAGCAGAAGGAAAAAATCATTAAGATCAAAGGGAATCTGAGTAGGTACACCCCATACCGTAACATTACCTACATTTTCTGCCGATATATAGTATGAAAAGTTTTGAAATGCTCCATAAGACGCATTGTCTCCTATTAATTCTTTTTTAATTAATAAATTAGGTTCAGTCCTAGAAATTTCATAAGTTACTGAAAGATCATTAATTGGGTTTATAATTCCAGTCGGAATATAAGACAGACCTTGAAATCCAATTAGTTGTATAAAATTGACTATATCATTTGGATCTTGTAAATTAACTGGTTTTACATAAGAACGTTTAATTCCCTCTTCATCTACCCATAATAAATCAAATGAATAATCTTTAAGATCTTGAGTATCAAAATCAATTCCAGCGAAATAAAAAATCAAACCAATCTGTTCTAAAAGATAATCACTTATTTTAAAATTGATTGGAGTTGCATCAACAATTTCTGTACACAAAATATTTATTTCGATATCACTCATGAAAGCTCCTGTTAATGCTATGTATATCTTTTTACTCGGCGATAATGGATCTCCTTCATATCCTATTGCATTCCATAAATTGAATTCATATTGATTACTCCCAACTTTTTGTATCCCCTCATCCAACCCTTCATATTGAATTGAAATACTAGTATAATGCGAATTATTTGAAAGTGTAAATGAACTAAAGATTTCAATAAACTGTTCTAACTCCTCTTCAGAAATTGTCGCATTAAATAAATCACCATAATTTTCTATTATAGTGTCAAATTGATCAACAAGATTTTGTAATTCTAGAACTTCTAAGAAGGATAAATCGAGAGATTGTAGATTGAAGTTTATTTGATCGACTGAGATATTATAATCTCCTTCAAAAAAGTCCAATGAATTAATTAACATAATAGATGACGAAATATGGTAATTTTGGGTATATTCTTGATTAATTAGGCGATCTTTGTTCAACGCTTTCCAATATCCATCCATTGGAAAATTAGTCATGAGTTCCTCAAGATAACATTCCCAATTTGGGCAAAATCCAATAAATGGAAAAAAATTAGATTCAGAAACATTAACTAATATTAAATCCATCTTGAATTTTCTTTTAATAATTTCTAAAGCTCTCACTGCTCTCATTTCAGCGTCCTCCTTGCTTAAAACTTTATCATAAAAAAGAAATCCAACAAAATTATTAAATCCCACATGATACTGAGAAAATATCTCACTCTCAGTTAAAATTCTTGGAAAAATCTTGGGATTGATTCCATTTGAAGCACTAATGATTAAATTGCATTTATAGAACGCTGGATCATTTGAATCAAACTGAGAGAGAATATTTGTATCATTTGTAAAGAGCGATTGCTTTATTATTGATTTATTCCCAGCAACAAAAGCATTAATCTTTTCAGCGTAAAGATCAGAACCTGCTACGTCTGAGATTTTTAATTTATTATCCCATGATTCAATTACTTCTTTTTCTTTTACATCTTTAATTCTAATAACGTTTACCAAAACTAAATTTAAGGGTGTAATAACTATCATGGAGAGCAAAATGCAAAAAATTAATATTTTAGTTTTTCTCAAAATTTCTTACCTTCCTTAAACCGTTTCTCTATAAATTTCAACTATTTTCTGTTTTCTAGCTTTTCTTAACAACATTTTCATTCCCAAGAAAATCATTACAAAAGATAAAGCATAAATTAAAATTATGTTAAACCATGGCACATAGAGTACATTTGGCATCCCCATTAAAGTTCCCATCATCTGGCTTGTAACTAACCAACTTGTAAGCCAACCTACTACTATACCAATTGTTCCACTGCTGATCATAATTATTAAAGATTCTAATATAAATAATCTATTAATTTCCTTTCCTCTTAGACCTAATGTTCTTATAATTCCAATCTCTTTTTTTCTCTCAATTATTGTGGAATATGATGAAGATAATAGACCAAAAACACATATAAATACAGTTGTAAGGGCAATAAGGGTAAATAATGTATCCAATACAAAAAAAGCAGATTCTTGTTGTGCTACACTTCTAGCGAGATTGGTAATATGATAATTGTATTCAGATTGATAATTTTCACTTATAAATCTTTCAATCAGAAGAGATTGCGAAACTTTATCCCCTCGAAGTTTAATGAATATTCTATCTAAATAAGGGATAGGGGGTATATCCATAATTTCAATGTAGGATTCTTGCGAGATTAATACACCTCCTCTTTGTCCCATCATACTAGACCCGGAAAATTCTTGGGAAAATCCAGGCATACTTTTTGCAGTTCCAACAATTAAAAACGGATACACTTCCCTTTCGTCTCCTCTATAGATAACAATCCGCACATTATCTCCATTTATTAAATTCATCTCTAATGCAATTGATTCGGAAATAATACAAGTACGGATTTGATCATTATAAAACAACTTATAAAATGAATTCTCTATGCTTCCTGAAGTCATTTCTATATACTCACTTCTTACTGTGAAAGGATATTCTTCATCAATTCCAATTAATGTTATATCTTGCGTGGATAAACCTGCATAGTCACCAATTTCAGCATTAAATTCTTTATCTTCTTCAGCGTAAATTTGTGTTAGTTGATATGGTTTTGCTAAAACAGAGCTGACTTTCTCAATGCCGTCTATTGTCATCAAATCTTCCTCAAATTCAATTGTGAAAATTCTATTAGGGTTTATGGAAGCATCGGCTGTTTGTAATCCTTCATAATCGACGAGTTTACTAAATGAAATTTCATTCGCCATTCCCCCACCGAAAAACCCACCTCCACCCGAGTCTTCAGGTTCTTCCCATCCTGTTGTTTCAATAAGAAGATCTGATCCGTATGCTAATTTTGTCATTGCAGTTGATTGTGCAGATAATGTATTAATAAGGGAAGAAGTGAAAATAACAAAGGAGAACGATAATGCAAATATGATAATAGTACTTGAATTTCTTCTTTGGTATCGGAATACGAAAATTTTTATCACATTATGCAGTTTTTTAGCAATTGGTCTAAATAATTCAATTACCAATCTTATTATTACGGGGATTAATCCTAATCCCGCAAGTGTTAATCCTATATTAAATATTAATAAAATAGCTATTAATGTACCCGCAAATAGAGCCAAATCACTTGAAACCATAATTCTTGGAATAACTATAAATACAAAACCTCCATTAAAAGCTAAGATTATTCCTATAAGTATTAATTTATAATTGATTGAAGCTTTTTTTTGTAGATGATATAAGGTATCTTCATGGCGATAAGGGTGAATTGACTCAATTAATTGCAGACGCATTACTTTATAAGCTGGAGCGATACTCACGATCATTCCTACACTAATACCCATGATATAAGATATAAGTATAGACCACCATGAAAAGGCAAAAGGAATTGTACTAAATCCTAATGTACTCCCAGAAACTACAGTGTTTGCAAAAGGAATTATTACATAGTAGGAAAGTAAAAATGCTGTAATAATGCCTGAAATAGCCCCAAAATTACATAATAAAAATCCTTGCATTAAGACTATAGCTAAGCTATATCTTTTATTTGCACCTAGAGTTCTGAATATTCCAAACTCTCGAATTCGCTCTTCTACTGAGGTCTTTAAGATCCCATTAATTAAGACCCCAGAAATCATCATTGCGACAATTGATACAAAAACAAAAACTATTACAATAAAAATACTTAGCATCTCAGCCCATCCTAAGATACGTAATTTAGGTAAATCTATATTGTATTCATTGATACCTATAGCTATTTGTATATCTGTCACTAGATTCTTCACATAAATTTTAGAACTTTCAAAATTCCTAATATCATAAAGTTTGCTGCTATCCTTGAATGTTAAGATTAAATCATCACATTTTCCTTGAAATTCTTCAAGTCCAAAATATTGATAGATCGTCTCGGTATCAACTACTATTAGATTCCTATTGCGATAATTTGCTGGCCATTTTAAATTAAAATCAAAAATTTTCGATATTGTAAGATTTTTTGTACGATATAATGTAATGTTTCCATGAGTTAATCGCATTCTAATTTCAATAGTGTCATTTTCAGAATATTTAATATTATCATTAAATCCATAATAAATAGCACAATGATCTAAAGGTAATTCATTTAGCTCTAATAATTCGTCATTATTTGGATCTTTAAATGATCCAAAATGAATATTATTCTCTAAAGTAAAATTAATTCCCGATATAGTAACCCATTCCATCTCATCTGTCAGAAGATTCTTGACATATCCATTTATTTCCATTCTTGGAATAAAATTATCAACAACACCAGAAGTGTTTTGAATTGTATCAATTATTGGATTATAATCAAAGTAAGAAGATCGACTACTTGGTTCTCCATTATAATGTCTTACAGAAATAACAGCATCCTGATTCCCAGAATCTATAGATAAATAGTCTACGTATCCCACAGCAATAGAATCTGATAAAAATAAAACCACCGTAAGAAGACCTATAGAAATTAGCATTCCAATTATAGCTAATAATGTCCTAATTTTTTGTTTTTTTAAATCTTGGAACGCGTATTTAAAGATTAGCTTAATGTGTGTCATTTGACTATGGATAATTTGAATTTGATTTAATCTAATAAAGAAATTTTAATTTAAAACTAATACCTCTCCTTCAATTCGTCCGAAAAAATTGTTTTCTTCAATTAACTCCTGGAGTATATCATTAAAGTGTTCAGGTAAATTCATTACTATAGAATTTGGTACACTATTTTTAATATCAATTATTGGAATTTCTAATTTACCCTGATTAGAATAAAGATATTGAAAAATTTTACTTTTACATTTTTCCTTATTAATTTCTGTTTCTTGCCTTCTTTTCAGCTGCATAATTTCAGTTTCCTTCAAACCGCCAATCTTTCCTTCATGAGTAAGTTTTCCATCTCTCATGTGAAAAACTCTAGTTGCAAATTCTGAAACAGCAGCGTCATGACTCACAGCAACAAATGTTGCACCACGTTTATTTAAATCTCTAAGAAGATTTAAAACCATCACGCCTGTCTTAGAATCCAAATCACCTGTTGGTTCATCAAGAACACAAATAGCTGGATCATTCGCAAAAGCTCTTGCTATAGCAACTCTTTGTTGCTCACCCCCACTCAATTCAGAAGGTGTATGATGTGCCCTTTCATCTAATCCCACTAATCTCAATAGATCCATCCCTTTTTTTGTTTTACCTCGCCGACTCAATTTTCCTGAAAAATGTAACGGAACCATAACATTTTCCAAGGCAGTCATCTGGGGGAGTAAATTATAAAATTGAAAAACAAAACCAATTCTCTCTCTTCTAATCTCGGCTAATGAATTATCATTTAACATAGATATATTAGTTCCTTCTAAAAAGATCTTTCCCCTAGTAGGTGTATCAAGTCCTCCAATTAAATTGAGCAATGTCGTTTTTCCAGAACCAGAAGGACCCATAATATCAACAAAATCTCCATTATCTATTGTCAGATCAACACCTCGTAATGCAGCGACTGCGGTTGTTCCTAAGAGGTACGTTTTGTGTAAGTTCTCTACTACAATTAAATGATCATAATCTTTTCCAGCTACCTTATCTTCTTTTACATCCTTTTTAATTTTCTTTTTTTCAATACGAGATTTTGAAAGCATTTCTTCTTTCTGTTGTTTAACTTCTTCTTGATTCTTCTTTTTTTTCCATTTTTCAAAATCCTTTGAAATATTACCCTTCCATATAGATAATTTTCCAGTTTCTTCTTCAAAATGTTCCATTAAAGGTGTCTTTTTAATTACAGGCGATTCAGGCATTTTAGGCTCTCTCTAATCTTATTTTTTTTATTTGATGTAAAATCTTCTTTTTCTTACTAATTCAATTTTTAATTTTATAATATAATAATGCGAAAATAAACTTTTTCAGATTACTAATCTGGTACAAATATGAAAATTTTAAAAATCTTTTAAAAATTGAGGTTCTAATTCAATCGAACATTAAATAATTTTTATTGAATTATACAAAAATTAGAATCTAGGATTATTTTTATTCATTACGGTATTTTAAACAGAGATAAATCCCAATACTTACAAGAATAATAACTGGTATCAACCCAGTCAATATTATTCCCGAGGCTATAGTTGCCCAATCAGAGGGTATACCCATCCGTAAAACTATTAAACGAAATAGAAAAAATGATATTAGAGTAGTTATTAAATCTCCAGCTGCTACTGCAAATAAAATGTAACCAACTTTTTTTTTCTCCAATCAAACTACCATTTATTGTAGGATTTCTTAATGAATAAGTAAGAAAGAATTATATAATAAATCAAGGTTTTTTGTGGAGATTAGAATAAGAGGAAGAAAAATTTACAGTTCTTTACCTTTCAAATACTCTAAAATAACATTAAATAAACTCTTTTCAGCATCTTTCTTCGTTCTAAATTTTCCTGATTTTAACTTCTTTGGAATTTTTAGTAATTCCCGTTGGTTCTTATCTAATATTTTCGGATTCTTAGCTATCCAAATTGGATCGTGATCCTCTCCTCTCCTTTCCCATTCAACCTGAACATTAATAGAGGTTTTAAATTTATATTGTAAAAATTCTAATAATTCATTTTTGCTTGAAATAATAGAATTTTGAATAATATCGTTTAAATCTTCAATAAAAGGTTCAATTATCTTTTCTTCAACTAATTTTAAGTTATAATGTGAATCAAGAAATAAGGCCCCACATAATGCTTCAAAAACATCCGCAAGAATTCGAGTGCCTTTTATTCTTTGACTTTCTGTTTTGAAAATAAATTCATCTAATCTAATTTTCTTAGCTACCCTCTTAAGTGTTTTATCGCTTTCCAAATCTGCTTTTATTTTTGTGATTTCACCAGAATCTATTATATCCATAAAATATAGTTTTAGAATAAATATAACTTTAATTACAGCATCTCCTAGAGTTTCTAAAAATTCATAACTCGGTTTTCCAGTCAGATTTGCTAGTTGTGGCGTGGTTAAGGCTTGAACTAAAAGATCCTCTTCTCTAAACTTGTAATTAATGAATTCTTGGAATTTTTTTAATTTATCTTTATCAATTACATTCATTTATTAATTTACTAATATTTTTAGCTAAATTTAAAAATTTAGAGAACCCTCTAAATAATTTTTAAACAACAATGATACAGATAAAATTTTATAATTTAAATAAGCCTTTAATATTATATGGGAAGTGGAAATAAAGAAAAAATACTTGAGATAATTAAAGAAATCGAAAATAAAAATATGGAAATGGAGGAATACCTCTCAAGTATAAAAATTCTCCCTAGAAATCAAATGTTAAAAGAAATAAACCGGGACATTATTAATAATAGTTCTGTAATACAAGAGCTCCTAGGAAATGAAGAAAAAATCATTTCTAAAGAAAAAGAAGATAAAGCCTCTATGAATTATACCATTGAAGGCTATTTTAGTAAAATTCAAGAATTTCCACACAAGAAGATAATATTTTTAAAAGAATTTTTAGAATTATTTAAAGATAAAATATCGGAAAAGGATAAAGATGTAATTCTCAATGAATTAAAAGATGAAAAAAATTATATTCAATTAAAAGAAAGAATGATATTTTTGGCAAACACGTTTGAGCTTAAATTATAAATCAAATAATTTAAGTAATACTAAAACGTGTTTTATTCCTCTAATTTTTATTTTTCCTGATAATATTTTTTTAATAACTTTACCTGTTGACATATTTTCACTACCAAGGAGTTCCATAAAAATTGGAGTAGTGGTCTGTAATAATCCATACCATCCAGCATTTTTCTTTTTAATATTTGCCGTTGGTTCATTTTGGATGCCTTCTACGTAAATTTTACCTTTATCTATTATCAACATGGCAGCCCATTTTCCATCTTTTGCATTTAAAAGGACTTTCTCATCAGTTTCTTTAAAGATATGTTTAAATTTTTCATTTTCATTCAAAGGTTCAACTTGCTTTGCTACGATTCCTGCAAAACCTCGTAATCGGGTCTTTTTTTCTTCAGACATATCAATCTACATTTATATATTTGTTAATTATATTTTGATATTATTAATTTAATAATAATTTAATTACTCGTGAAACAATTTAAAAGTATAACTAATCATAATTTGAAAATTATATAATCAGTTAAAAACAAGGAAGATTAAATGATCTAATCCTATTCTTAAAACAAGCTTAAACTAATAGCCATCTCCTTCAGTTATTTCAAAGAGGTCTTCGTATGCCTTACGATCTTCTCCAGATATTCTTTCCCCCCTAAAACCTTCCTTAACTACAATAGGAGCAGTCTCTTTTTCATCATGTTTAATCGTTTTATTTATTGTATAATCTTCTTTTTTTGAAGTATCTAATTTAAACTCTTTTTCACATGCTTTACAGTAAAGCTTACCATCTTTTGGAACTAACATGTTCCCGCACTCTTCGCAAAATCTCATATTTTGAGATATCTCCTCGTATCTTTTATTCAAATATTTAAACTTATCAATATATTAGGTCATTTATAACCTTTTTTTACTTATCAGAAGTATAAAAAAAGTATAACCCTTATAAATTTAACTTTTTATTTGTATTATGTGTTGCCATTTCACACATATAAATCTGTTGTTTAGATTATTAATTCAATATTAAAAAATCAATAGAGATCAAAATTTTAGTAAGGTGTGCAAACCGAGATTTAATAAGAAATTAGAATCTGGATTTGATAAAAAGACCATTTAATTAAATAAAAATAAAATAAATTGAAGCTTTTTAACTTATTTAATTGATTTTAATATAAAATATAATTTTATTTTCTATATTTAGTATAAAAACTCTTAAAAAATTATTAACACTTTATAGATATAGACTTTAGTAAAAACTAAAGGGTGCGGGTCATTAAAAAAGTTGAGAAGAAAGAAGATGTTTTAATTATTGCTCACAGAGGAGATAGCATTAGTTCCCCTCCTAATACTTTAAAAGCTTTTCAAAGAGCAATAGAATTAGAAGCAGATTATCTTGAATTCGATGTCCATCTGTCAATGGATGGTGAAATAGTAATTATTCATGATGCTTACATTATTAATATAAATGGACAAGAAAAATTCATTAAGGAAATGGAATTGAAAGAGTTAAAGGCTATAGATATAGGAGAGGGTGAAAAAATACCTACATTAAAAGAATTAATTAAAATTGCAAAGGGAAAAATTGGGTTACAATGTGAAGTAAAGGCCCCAAATTTTAGCAAAGATCTTGTAAAACTTTTAGAACAAGAAAATCTCATAGAAACTTCAATCATTAGTTCTTTCATCTTTAAAGAATTATTAGAACTCCAAAAAATAAATTCCAAATTAAAATTAGCATTACTAATCCCGCCTGAGTTTGATTCTCCTCTTAGTGTATTAAAATATTGTCAAAAAGCAATTGATTCAAACTTTTATGCTGTTCATCCATACTTTGAATCAATCAACAAAGAGTTTGTGAAATCAATTCATGAATATGATATGTTGGTTAATGTGTGGACTGTCAATGAAGAATCAGAAATAAAAAAAGTATTAGAAATGGGAATAGATGGAATTATATCTGATGATATCCAACTAGTAAAAAAACTGTTGCGTGAGATGTAAATCATTTATAATTTTTTTCTAAATAAAATATTTTAGGTGAGTTTTATTACTCTATTTAACTAATTCATCTCTTATTAACAGAGTTAAATATGTCAAAAATAAAACAATCTCATAAAATTGATTTTGACAAATTATTTTTTCCCAAGTCAATTGGAATAATTGGAGTAAGTAGTGATCCTGGGAGTGGTGGTTTTTTTCTTAGATGTATGAAAAACCGATTTAAAGGACCAATATTCTTATTTAATCCCCGATTGAGTGGTCAGTCTCTATATGGATATAAAATATACAGTTCTATTCTTGAGATCTCTGAATCAATAGATTATGTAATTTTAGCGGTTCCAGCTCGATTATGCCCTAAAATAATGGAAGAAATTGGTCAAAAAGGAGTGCCATTTGTAACGGTTTTCGCTTCAGGCTTTCGTGAAATTGGAAATGAGAATCTAGAAAAAGATTTGCTAGATATTGCACAAGAATATAATATTAGAATTATTGGCCCCAACTGTATAGGTGTTTATAATCCAAGAGGTGGGTTGTATTTTGCCTATGAACAATCTAAAAAAGCGGGAAATTTTAGTGGTGTATTTCAATCTGGTGGTATAGCTCAAAATTTATCTCAATTAGCCGTATCCTATGGTCTTTTTGCTTCAAAATTTATATCAATTGGAAATTCATTAGACTTATCTCCAGCTGAATTTTTAGAATACTTCTTTTATGATGAATATACAAAAATTATTGGTCTCTATATTGAAAATTTAAGATCAATATCTCAAGGACGAAAATTTATGGAAAAGATGCAAGAATGTAGTTTAAATAGAAAACCAGTAATACTTTGGAGAGCAGGATATGGTGAAGCAACAAAAAAAGCTATTTTATCTCATACTGGTGGTCTTGCAGGAAATAATGCAATCTGGAAAGCAGTAGGTAAACAGACTGGCAGTTGTATAGTAAATAACTCAAATGAACTTGCTGCACTCGCTTCAGCATTTAATTTAACACATTTACCTGAAACAAGAAATGTAGGTGTAATAGGAATCGGAGGAGGCTCTACGATAGAAGCTATAGACATTCTAGAGAAGTATAATTTAAAAATACCGAATCTAACTGAAAAAACTGTTAATAAAATGAAAAGATTTTTACCAGATGTAAATACAAATGTCACTAATCCACTTGACCTTGGTGGTGCTGGAATTCAACCTAATGTCTATTATCGTACCATTTTAACTCTAGATAAAGACCCAAATATATCTACAATCGTTTTTATAAAGGATCCTGAAAGATTTAGAGGTTTTCAAGAACTATTAGAAGAGATGGGATTTAAAGATATGGATTTGAATAAAGAGTTTATCAGGTACATTTCAAAGGCAAAAAGAGTTTGTACTAAACCTATGTATTGTGTTATGTTAAAAATAAATGAAGGTTTTGAAGAATATAAAAGTCGGTATAAGTTCAAACTAAAACTTTTGAATCGCAATGTACCTGTATTTGAGAGTCTAGAATTAACAGGGACAGTTTTGGATAAAATTAACTCATATAGGGAATTCTTACAAAGACACGAAAAGTATCCAAAGAGATAAACTACTCTTTAATACTCAAATATTTTTTACAAAATTTAAGAAAATTAGTAGGATTTAAAGGAAATTATTGATTATTTCCATATTTTGCTTTCCAAATAGGATCCCCGATTTGTAAAATTCTTCGTTGTACTTTACCAACCATAGTTTTAGGAATTTCTTCAATTATTTCAATTTGCTTTGGACATTTATAATGAGTTAGGTTATCTTTACACCATCTAATTAAATCTGCTGATGTTTTTTTTCCTTTTGACTCCTCTTTCAATTGAATCCATGCTTTAACCATTTCACCAGTCTCCGGATCTGGTAAACCAGCAACAGCAACTTCTAAAACATCAGGATGAGTTTCTATTAATTCTTCGACTTCTTTAGGAAACACTGAATAACCTTTATATTTTATCATCTGTTTCTTTCTATCTCTAATAATAATTTGTCCTTTCTCGTCCATATATCCAATATCTCCCGTTAAACACCAAACTCGGTCATCCCAATCTCTGAGAGTTTCAGCAGTAGCTTCAGGGTTATTTAAATACCCTTTCATCACTTGTGGTCCGCATATACATATTTCACCAGTATTTTCAATTCCAAATCCTTTTAGTGGACCCTTACTAAAATCTTCTGCATTAAAAATAGCCCAATCAACACCGGGATAAGGCAATCCAATTGTTCCAGGAGTGTCGCTACCATCAAACGGTCCTGCACTTACAGCAGTTGTACACTCTGTAAGACCGTATGCTTCAACCAATCGACCTCCACTAATTGCTTCAAAAGCATCCTTCACTGGCTTATGAAGAGGTCCAGCCCCACTAACGCATAAACGAAACAGATTGTTAAGTTTAGGCTCAGGATTTTCCTTTAAATACCGGGTTAAGCCTATAAAAAGGTTTTCTACTCCGGGTAATATTACTCCTTTTTCAGGCCCAACTTCTAATATTGTATCTACAACTTCTTTTAAAGATTCTGGAGGTCTAGGGAACAAAATATTATAATCTCCACCTTCAATGACAACATTCTGAACAATTGTCATTCCAAACGCATGAAACATTGGTAAAATTCCAATACATGCCATTGGGTGTGTTGCATCTGGCATCCACATTACATTTTGTTTAGCATTTGTGACACAATTGAAATGAGTTATAAGAGCTGGCTTAGGAACTCCTGTAGTCCCCCCTGTCATTAAATATACTGCAGTATCATTAAGAGGATCAATCTCAACATCGGGAATATCAATCTCACCTCGCTTTTGACATACATCAAGAAATTTTATAGCCCCTGGAACATCTCCAGTAGGAATTGTTCCGTCTGCTATTAGTTGTTCTTTTATAGCGGGAGGAATAGCGGCTAAATCAACTATACATGTGGAAATAATAAAATCAAATTTATGCTTATCTTGTATTGGTTTAATTAACCCATACATTGCATCCATACAAATCAATGCTTTTGCATTAACTTGCTTAAGGACATTTAAAATCTCCAAGGGTTTATATGTAGGATTTATAGGAGTAACTATACCACCTAACTTAACTGTTGCGAAATAAGCTATAGTAAATTGGAAACTATTTGGGAGCAAAATTGCGACTACATCACCCTTTTTAATTCCTTGCCTCGCTAAAAATGTAGTTAGAGAATCGGTGTATTTTCTAAGAAGGCGATAAGTCATAAATGTTTTAGAAAACCACATTGCTTTATTTTTGGCATTTTCCTCAGTTTTCTGGTCAAACCAATTTCCTAAACTGATTATTGGAAATTCAGGATGCTTTGGAACACCCTCTTGGTAATGTTTAAACCAAGGTTTTTCATCATTAACTTGCCATTTAAGTACGTTCATTACAAGATCTGCCTATTTTTTTAATAGAATAACGTCCAATTTTAAATATGTGTCAAAATAATTAATAAATCTTTAGTATACTTTTACAGAAGTGTCAAAATTTTAAGTACTCAATTAGCTTATTATTTCTTCAAGCTTTAAAATTTTGTACGTGTTTGAAAAAAATGACAAAGTCCTTAAGTGCTAAACACTATCTTTATTCGCTTCAATAGGTCTTCCAGGACTACCTTGATAATAATTCTTTCCAGTCTTGCCTCTCCAATTTTTATGTAATACAGTATTTGGATAAATTACATTATCATTTGTGGTAAGAGCTCCACAACCCATTATAGTTCCAGGATAAAAGGTGTTATTCTCACCGATCTTTATTTCTAGCATTGTAATTTTACCAAAGATAGTATTTACAGCATGACTAGAAAGACCTGTTGTAGGATAAAAAAAAGTATTATCCCCAATTTCAGTGAATTCTAAACCCACATAAGCGTCATTATAAATAACATTTTTACCAATTTTATTATGGCTTATTCTACGAAGAGTTCGGTTAATTAACCAAGGAAACGGTGATTTTGAAGTTAACCACATAGGATATTTTATTATAAAACCTCGCTTATGGTAATATTTCATCAATTTCCCTTCTTCACTATGTACATCGTCAAGTACACGCTTAAAGATTCCTTGTTTGGGAGGTGATATCTTATTCCATTTCCTCACCCATAAAGCGGTAAATTCAATCAGAACTATAAGATAAATATAATAAAGAACCAAAAAAACAATAGGTAATGTAAATAAATGAATAAGTGGAGGTATTGAAAAAAGAATAATGAAACCATACTCATATAATAAGAAAAGACTCAAGCATAAATAAAGGGGTACTAAAAAGCTAATAAAATTGATTTTGAAAAAATCTAAAGCGGGAAGTTCTACTGTCTTTTCAAGTTTTTCCTCAAAACTTGAATTCTTATCTTCTTCTTGTTTATCAGCTTCCATAATAATATATTTGAATATCGAGTATAAAAAAATTATTTATAAATCATAATTATAATATCCAATTTAATTAATTTTAGAATAAAATCCAAACTTTTTAAGTTTATAATTAATTTGATTTTTCAAATTAGGAAATATTTCTATTTTCTCTAAGGATAAGAATATATATGAAAATAACCGTCTTTAAATATCCTAAGTTATCTCCCTTATGGATTGCTGTCTTTATTGATATAATTGGATTTTCTATGATACTCCCTATGGGTCCATTTATAGCACAAAGTTTTTCTATACCAATTTTTATAATGGGTATAATTCTTTCTGTAAATGCGATTTTTTCATTTATTTTTGGGCCAATTTTAGGAAAACTCAGTGATAAATATGGGAGAAGACCATTACTTTTAATCTCACAAGCAGGCACGTTCTTAGGATTTATTTTGCTTGCATTATCTGGTTCAATATGGTTGTTAATAGTCTCAAGAGTTATTGATGGGATTTTTGGTGGAAATTTTCCAATTGCTAAAGCAATAATTGGTGATGTAGTTCCACCAAAAGACAGAAGTATTCAAATGGCAAATATAGGAGTCGCGCATGTTTTGGCATCTCTTATCGGTCCTGGATTAGGAGGAACTCTTTTTAGTATTGGTGGATTATTATTACCCGGATTGTTTGCTGCGGGACTTTCTTTATTTACAATGATTATAACAATTTCAATTTTAAATGAAACTTGGCCTAAGGAAAAACGTGAATTTAATCATCATTTAAAGAAAAATATTGTTATTAACATAGGAAGAAATAAAGCTGCAATGTGGTATTTAACACTATGGGGTTTTCATACAGCTTCATTCATGATTGCCATGGCATCGCTTTCATTTTTTGCGCAAATTGTTTTTGGAATAGAAGCATTTGAGATTGGAATATTATTAATGATATCTGGAATTTTTCGAGCTATTGTACGATTTACTCTATTTAAACCAACGATAATGAAACTCGGAGAAAATAATGCCATCATACTTGGTTTAGGAATTTTTCTCATTTCATTTTTCCTTGTAGGTTTTTCTATTAATTTATTAATGTTTTTCATATTGATAATGGTAATCAGCTTTGCAGCATCATTAACTCGTGGACCATTAAATAGTAAGATAAGCCAATCAGTATCTCCCATGGAACAAGGAAAAATAAATGGTCTTTCTTCAGGTTTAGACAGTTTTGCTCAAATTCTCGGACCGTTACTAGGGACATTTATGCTTAACTTTTTTGCGCCTTATCTTCTAAGCTTTCTTATAAGTTCTATCGCATTAGTCCCATTCTTAATGGGTTTTAAGACAATTGAACTAAAAAAATACGAAATTCCTAGATTAGATGAAAAAAATTTAATTGAAGAATAAGAGAATGAAATCTTATTTAATTATTTAAAAAGTCTATTATAAGTTTGTTTATTTCTGGAGCTCTAGATCTCGGTGAACCATGACCTGCTTTATCTATAACTTTTAGAGTACTATTTGGAATTCTTTCATACATTTCTTCCATGACAAAGGTTGGCATAACTCTATCATGAGTGGAAGTAATTAATAATGTTTCATTCTTAATTTCAGGTAGTCTTTCAAATGTATGATGAGTATTAAGAGCTTGCGCCTGTAATTCAATATCTTCTACAGTTGGTGGATCAATCATACTTTCTTTTATTAAATCCTCTGCTGACCACAATCCATACCATTTTTTAGAAGGGTCAGCTTCCAATTGCTTTCGAAATTTTATATGATAATCTGCACGTATTGAGTTCCAAAATGCTTTTTCTGGATCTTCTTGTTTTGCTTTCAAGCCCGCCAATCGCATATTTTTATAAGCTATAGGTCCAGATTCATCGGGGGTGCCATAATTTGTATTAATTAAGACTATTTTATTAACTCGTTCTGGATATTTTAATACAAAATTTTGAACAATCATACCTCCTAAACTCCACCCAATTATATGAGCTTTATCTATTTTTAGAAAGTCCATTAGACCTGCAATGTCATCAGCAAAAAGTTCCATTGAAAAATCTCCTTTAGGTCTATCACTTTTTCCTGCCCCACGGTTATCAAACCTAATTACTTTAAAGTGCTCTGAAAGCGGTTTAAATTGGGCAATCCAACTTTCTTTTTTACTTCCTAATCCATGTACTAAAAGAACAAGATCTCCTTCTCCTTGAACTTCATAGCAAATTTTAATTCCATTAACTTCAGCAAATAATTCTGTCATAATTCTTCAAAATTCAAATTTGTTAAATAAAATTCCGATTAATTTTCTAAAAATTCTAAAATAATTTGATTTACTTCTGGTGCCTTTTCAAATATGGATGAGTGCCCTGCTTCCTTTATTTCTTTCAAGATGCTGTTAGGAAGAAGTTCATGTAATTTTTTGTTAACTAATATTGGAGAAACCCTATCTTTTTCAGCACACAGAATTAAAGTTTTATGTGTTATCTTATAAAGAAGATCATGAGTGTCATGTTCAGCTATAGCATGTGCTCCATTAATAATATCTTGTGGAGTTGAGATATCTTCAGCACTATCTTTAATAAGATCCTCAGCAGTAAAAATGTCATAAAACTTTCTTTTTGGGTCATCTTCCATCATCCTCCAAAATTTACGACTAAAATAATATCTAGCACCATGCTGAAAAGCTTTTACAGGATCTTTTATTCTGATATTATATCTTTCGATTTTCCCTTTTACAAATAAATTAAGAGCCTCTTTGTTAGGAAAACCTGGATTTGTATTAATTAAAATTATTTTATTAACAATTTCAGGGTAATTTAAAACAAAGTGCTGAACAACCATACCTCCCATTGAGAATCCAGCAATATGAGTTTTTTCAATCTTTAGTAATTCTAGCAAAGATTTTATATCATCTGAATACATCTTCATCGTATATGCCATATTAGGGCGATCTGATTTTCCAGCTCCTCTCAAATCAAATGTGATAACTTTATACTTTTTAGATAAGGCTTTAACTTGGGCCATCCATTCAGATTTTTTACCACCATATCCATGTACTAAGATAAGTGGATAGAATTCTTCTTTACCATGAATTTCATAACAAATTTTTATACCATTCACATTGGCATAATATTCTGTCATAACTATTAAAAAATCGCGATAAAAATAAGTTTAATCTTTTAAAAAATCTATTAGAGAATTATTCACTTCCAGTGCATTTTCTAATTAACTTTCTAAAAAGTTGATAATGATTTGATTTACTTCTGGTGCTTTTTCTAAATTAATAAAATGTCCCCCTGGAAGTACTTCTAATATGCTATTTGGAATTTTTTCATGAATCTGTTCGCTCGCTACTCTAGAGACGATTCTATCTTTATCTGCTGCTATAATTAAAGTTTTATTATTAACTTCTTGAAGTCGATTCAAGACTTTATGGGTGATGATAGCATTAGCTAAATTATTAATGTCCTGAGGTGTGATAGGATTAGTGTTTTCACTTTTCATTAAATCTTCTGTAGAAAAAAGGCCATGGAACATTCTTTTTGGATCCTCCTTCATTATTTTAAAGAAATCGCGAGAGAATCTTATTTTCATTTTAATATAAAAGCCCTTTATAGGATCCTTTAAACGTGCTTCCAGGGCTGTCATCTGGCTTTTTTTATATGCTTCTAACCCATTTAGATCCATAGGTATATCTGGAAATGAGCAAATAAGAATTATCTTATTAATCTTCTCATGATAATTTAAAGCAAAATTCTGTATAACAGCTCCTCCTAAAGAGTGCCCTATTAGATGTGCTCTTTCAATTTTAAGAAATTCCATGAACTCTTTTAAATCATTAACAAATAAATCCATTGTATAAGGCACATCCGGGCGATCAGTTTTCCCATTTCCTCGAAGATCCAATGTTATTACTTTGAATTTTTTAGATAATTCACTAACTTGAGTAATCCAAAACTCTTTTTTAGCACCAAAACCATGTAACAGGAATACTGGATATCCATCTCCAAAAATTTCATAACAAATTTTTATTCCATTTATATTTTCAGCAAATGATTCATTCATAAAAAAAAATAATTCAAATTGAATTATAATTTTATTGCCCTAAGAAGGAGTTTTCTCGATAATTTTGGGCTTATCTAATTTTAGAAAATTAAAATTTTCTAAAATTTTTGACAATTCATCATCAGAAATTACAGTTTTAAGATTTTTGATTCCTGAATGGATATTTAAAGCTTTCCTAACGATAATCTCGCCATAATAATTATCTAGTAGACTTTGAATATTATACGATTTATTCCCAATTTGTATAATCTTACAACAAGTAAGTTGATTTTTTAACTCATAAATCAGTTTAAGGCTCCAATTTCTGAATTTGGGAAAGGATTTCAGAATCTTTAAATTTATCGCATCAAATTCTTGATTTTTAATCAAATTACTAAGCTTTTTTGATATATACTTCTTGAAATAATGTGTTAACTCTTGAAGTGAAGTTCTTTTTAAATCATTTGTTCGGAACTCTTGCAAAATAGTTCTTTTAGTAAAGATTTGTGAATATCGATCAAAAGCAATCATTTTAAGAACCTTATTCTTATAATTAGGTTTCTCAATTACTCTCAAATATGTTTTATTAAGCTCCTTTGCAATCTTATTATGAATAAATTCATTAAAATGATTTTTAGAAACGTTTTTATCAGGTAAAAAGCTATTATTATAAATCTCATATATCTTTTCTATAGCATCCAACTCGTCAATTTCATAATTTTTCAATTGATCAATTATCTTCAGAGGTAAATAAGAAGCAATGTATTCAATACCGAACCACACTAATTCAATCGCAGAATTTATATTAATCCTTCTTAAAGGTTTCATTATTTTGATGTTATTGCTTTTTATTGCTGTAGGTTTTTTCTCACACAAGATTAAATCAAAGGGTTGAATATAATGGGTTAAAGGATGTGTTTTGTCCGGTATAAGGTAGCCATCCGAAAACTGACATACATAACTGCCTAAAATTGGTTTCTGGGCTAAATCCCATTCTATTAAGACAAATTTTTCAATTTCTTGAGTATTGATTTCAAAATCTAGTTCAATAATAGGATCTTGTTTGACAATATTGATGATTTTTGGCTCGAAAGAGCCCCAAAAGTTTTTGACTTCATATCGAATAGGATTATTTGCACTAAATATTTCTGCAAATACAGGAAAATTTTCAATGAAATTACTAATTTCAGTATATTCTAAATGATGCTTTTCATATCCACATTTATCCAAAATAAAATAATGTAATGGTGGTTCATTTGTAAAAGCAGAACCCCAAATTATTGTAGGGTAATTATATCTTTTAGAAAATTTCATTTGACGTAATTTATCATTATTGGTGTTTGCAATGACTAAGGATCTAAGAAATGCATGTTTCGATTTGAGGCCTTCTATATAAATTTTCTTTAGTTGGGTCTTGTACTCCTGAATTTTAGTATTGATTAAATCAATGTTATCAAATCTACAAATTGCCGCTATTTTTAAAAAGGAATCAATTATTTCCTCTGATTCCATATTTAATATTGCTTCATTAATAAACTCTAAGGTTATATCTGCTATTAAAGCTTTTAAATCTGTCTTTGAATCCGGCAAGATTTCTTTAAAATGATCAGCAATATAGATCTTAGACTCTAGGTTATTAAGTAATAGATATTTAAGAACTGGGTTATTTAATTCATGAATCTTGGATTCACTTAATGTTTTAATTAATTGCTCTTTTGGAAAATTAACTAGAACTTTTTGAATATTGATAATAGTTTCAGTCTTTTTAGAGAAATTATAATTTTTTAAGTATAAGACTGTTGAAGTTATTATCTCAGGAAGTCCATTTAAGTGATTATTAAGTAATTCTTCATAATGAACAGCATAATTCAAAAATACATCATATAGATTATATTTTAAAGATATTTCTCCAATTTTTAAGATATTATCAATATTTCTTGATTCCTCATAAGCTTGATTTAAAAAATTTATAGCCTCATAGTATTTTGATTGTTGGATTAAATCTTCTGCTTTTAAAACAAAACTTTTTGATTTACTTTCTTTAACTAAACTGAAATCTGAAGAAAATATAATATTATTATAGTTATTACTTATTGCCTTACAAATTACAGGTTCCAGTAATAAAAAGATCTTTACTATATGTTTACAGAATTTACTTCCATTTCTAAAATCTGGACAATCATGAATTATTTTAAATTTTCCATTAAATTCTTCTAAAATGTTTACTATATATCTAGAATTACCTGAACCTTGAATGTCAGCAATAATTCTAATTTTGGGATCTTTTTCAATATTAAAATTAATAATATTTTTGTCAGGAATATTTTTTCCCCTATTTAATCTTGCTCCTCGAACATATCTCTTAAAAAAATCAGCATTTTGAAGATTATTTTTAAAATCTAAGAGAACCACCTATTCTATTTAAAATATATTCCAAATTATTGATTAGTAATTATTTCAGATATTAATTTTGGAAAGTCCCTCCATTGATTCAAAGTTAAAAGGACTCCATTTGCTTCTTCTACCATTTTCTTTGCCATAATAGGAGAGAATCCAAATTTTGGAACAACCATAACAAATTTTACGTCTTTTTCACTCATTTTTTTTAATTCTCTCATGCTATTTTGAAAATCAAATAAGTCTGCATCAGTAAAGAGTATATTTAATTTATGTTTTGATCTTGCTTTCTTCTCAAATTGATGATTAGCCCACTGTAGTGCTGAATTGATACAAGTTCCCCCTCTCGCTGATATATCTAATAATTCATCAACAACTTTTTCCAATTCTATTTCTTGATCTAAATCTTTTATTTTGTGTGTATTTGATTCAAAAAATGTGAGTGCTAATTCCCCTGGTTTGAAAGCATAAACAAGCATAGTTGTACAAAGCGCCATTTGAGAAAGCTTTTGGCCTGTCATGCTTCCGCTAATATCCAACTCCATTACTAAACACCGGAGCCCCTGAGTAGTTTTGGACACTAAAAAATCGTCATTTGTAATTGTTTCTACAGTTTTACCACCCTCTAAAAGATTACTTACAGTTTCTTCTAAGTCAATTAATTCAAAATCATCTCCAGGAGTATAAGGGATCACTATATTTTCTACAATTGGACCTGAATTCGCTGAACCCATAAGTGAATTTGCAGATCTAATACCTAAATCTATCATTATTTGCTTTATTATCTCTTTTAACTTTTGCTTAACCTTCGCAGAGATATTATGTCTTGAAAAGAACCATTGTTCAAGCAGATCTAATCCACTTCCTGCCCCTAAAGATGAAAATGCCATATCTAGCGCCTGATCTCCTAACTGTTCGGCTGTATTTAATACTTGAGAAAGATGTCTTTCATTCAACGAACTTAACGCCTCTAAATTAGTGGATTGTGGAGGGTTATCTCCTAAAGCTGATCTTGTGACTTGATCAACTTGTTGAGAAGAAAGTCTTAATTGCTTTAAATAATCTCTATAACCTTGATAATTAGTACTTCTTTCTTCAACCATTTGTTTAAAATATTTATAATCTGCTTCAATTAAACTTAGAATTTCTGGTTCAGTCATATTCAATCTTTTTCCAGCCTTTTTTATTGAATCAATTTGAGGTAAAAAACCCATTTCATTAAAATCCTTTATGAGATTTCGTAGGTTTTCTTTATTAACAGCTAATTCCGTAGATTGATTTACAACATCCTGAATTTTGTTATTCAATTGAGATCTACAAACAAAATCAGTACAATTATCTTTTTTTGCAATAAGTGTATCTGTATAATTCTTCATTTGCGCATTTAGTACATCTTTCTGATTAAAATCCATCTTAATTGATTGGATTTCTTTATCAATTACATTTGATAATAATTTTCTCCATGAAGGTATTTTCGTAGGATTATTTATTAGATGACTTCTTACATCCATTAAATTTGAACTATTTGAAAAACTACCCAAATCATTATTGATCTTTTCTAAATACTCCTCACTTAAATTACCTCCAAAATATTGATCATAATTTTTTACACTTTGATAAGCATCTTTGAATGGTAATTGCATACTGTTCTCTACGATTTTATCTAATTCTTGCTTTCCTAAGTTCATATTCGTGCCAATTATTCTAGTTGCATTGAATAAATCATTTAAATTTCTATTAGGTTGATTTAAACTCTTTTTAAAAAGATCCTTAATGATATTTTGGCTACTATTATCTAAAATTTTTCCTTTTAAAGCAAATTCAGCCGCATTTAAAGCCTCATAAAAATTATTTTGAAAAGCTTTTTCTAAAGCAGTTTTAAAATCAAAATTCCCATTTTTTTTAAATTTTCTTTTTGATTTAGACTGCGAGTTACTATTTGATTTAAGATTCTTCACATATTGAGAAAGGATTTTCTCTCTTGCTAAATTAGAATTCTTTATGATCTCCTCTAAAATATCTAATTTTTCAGCGAATCCAATATCTTCCGGTTCTAAATGGTCAATCTTTTTTTTTAGAAGATCTTTAGCGTAATTTAATAATGAATCTAAATCTTGAAATTTATCAAAATTAGCAATAGCATTTCTCTCAATTACATCTAAAGCAGTTTTGTAAGGCTCTTCTTCGAGTTTATCTCGAAATTTATCAAAAAAGTTATCAAAAGTTGATTCCATTAGCTCATCTAAATCCAAATCTTCTATTTCATTGAAATTTTTTTTTAGAAATTCTAAATCATCAAAAATCTCGTCCAACTCATCTAAATCAACTCCTAACTCATCAACAAGGTCTTGAGGTTTCATAGATCCAAGGATATCAGAACTAGTTAATTCCCCTGAGATTTTTCCTTCCAAAGATTCTGAAAATGTCAATAATTCTTTTGCAATTATTCTCGCTAATTTTTGATTTTCTAAAGGACTTGTAACAGCAGCAATTTCTATGAAATCTTCGGCTTCACATATCCCTCTATTCAAAAACCTAGCTAAAATTAATTTACATATAGCAATTGCTTGCCTAATTGATGGTTTATACATACATTTTTCATGCTTCCTTAAAGCAGTAATGAGTTTAAGGCTGAACCATATTGGATCTTCTGGAAAAATGTTAATAATTTATTTACCTCAAAATTAATTTTAATTTATCTAAGTAGTACCAATTACTTGAGAAATAATACTCTTAACTACATCATTTACTTTAACACCCGGTTTTGTTTGTATCGCACCAAATAATACCTTACTAGCTAATTCTCCCAGGATTTTATTGGGTTCTTTTTTTGACTTTTTTTGTTCAACACCAGTAAGGCGTGCTAATGCAATTCCACTTCTCAGACTTGCTGGAGTCTGTACTTGGTGGTGTGTGCGTGTTCGATTAATTATTAAATAAATTTTTTCAAGGGTGCTCTCATCAACCTTATAATATGGATTGTTATGTTCAATTATTTTCATTTCAGTTTTTTTATCTGGGTAATCAAGTTCAATCCATACATTAAATCGATCTTTCAATGCTTCACCTAATCTATGAGTCCCAACTAATTCTGAAGGGTTCATCGCACCAATAAAGAAAAATCCATTTGATGCTTTAATTCTCCCAATATGGGGAATTGCCAATGTTTTTTCTTCAAGTGGTTCCAATAGTGAGTTTTGAGTGTACTCGGTTGCTCTATTTACTTCATTCGCGAGAAATAATCCACCATTTAACATTGCTTTAACTAATGGTCCTGGATTAAATGCCTCAAAAGAGAAACCCTTTTGAATTGTTGTTGCTGGGTCAAAAGAACCCACCAAATGAGCTGGTTTTGTTGATTCATCAAATGTGATCCATTCAAATGAATTATTTCTTGTCATTTCTGCTCTTGACTGCGCATAATATCTGCATAGTGTTGTTTTTCCAATACCTGGTGGACCCACCAAAATTGGATATAGATTTGATGCATCTGCTTCATAGATTAAGTCAAGAGCTTCTTGATATTGACCAGATAAAACAATTTCCATCTTTTCTTCTTTATTGGATAGTTTATTCCTTTCAAATAATTCTTTTAGTGGAAGATCTTTTTTACAAGATTGAGATTTAGCAGATTCCTTTAAATAGGGAGAATTCTTTAAAATTGTAAGATTATCCATTGGACTTTTAGTTGCTTTTTTTTGAGATATTTTATCTGAGGTAGATTTTGTTTTTGGCATGGCTTTCTGATCTGGCTTTTTAGAAGCAGTTTTTGATGTTGTTGTCTTACTTGGTGATGGTTTTTTCGCCATTTTTTAAACCTATAAAAAATGTTTTTTGAATTTTTGCGCTTTTTATTATATTTTCATATTGCTATTTAAAAACTACATCCTAATTGAATTAGTAAAAAAAGAGTATAGGAACAACTTTAGACAATACATATTGGAAATCCGCAAAACTTACAGTTTCCCATTGAGTCTAAAAATGATTCCTTAATCCCTAAGATTTTTCTTTCTATAACTAATTTAGAGCATTTTGGACAATATGTATTAGCATATTCAGTAGTAGGCAAATTTCCAGGATATATATATTCCAAACCAACGTCTTTTGCTATATCATAAGCATTATATAAAAGTTCTAATGGAGTTGGTTCTGAAAGTCCATACATAGATGATTGATAATGAGGAAAAAATCTGCTTATATGAAATGGTGTTAATGAACCTAAATCGTTATAAATTCTTTCAGCAATCTCTCTAACTATATCCTCTCTAGAATTGAATTCTTGTATCAAAAGCGTAGTGATTTCAACATGGATGCCTAGATTTTTTGCGAGTTTAGCATTTCTCCATACAAGATCTACATCAGCACCACAATATTTCTTAACCATATTAGCATCACCTTTAATGTCTATATTCATTGCATCAAGTCCTGCTTCCACTAAATCTTTTAAAACATTCTCAGTCATATATCCATTTGTAACATAAGTATTGTATAAACCATTCTCTTTTGCTAACTTAAAAGCTTCTAAAGAGTATTCAAATAATAGTGTAGGTTCATTGAAAGAAATTGAAGTTCCTTTACATTTCTTTTTTAAAGCAATTTCAATTAATTTCTGAGTAGAAACAAAATCGTCTAAAGTTGCGAATTGAATAGCTTTTGATGCATTAGTCTTCGACAAATGAGCATTCTGACACCAAAAACAAGAGAAATTACATCCATACGTTCCTACTGTAATAGCTGTACTTCCCGGATAGAAATGATATAATGGTTTCTTTTCAATTGGATTGAAAGATATAGCAGGGATTAAACCATATACTATAGTATAGATTTCCCCATCTTTATTAATTCGAGTATTACAAAATCCCGTTTTTCCTATCTCAATTTTACATCTTCTTTCACAAGTTAAACATTGAGAATAGTTACTATCGATTTTTCTCTGATATTTGGCTTTCATTAAAAATTCTGATTTCATAAAAGATCAAGATTATACTTTGGCAATATCCTTAATTACTTTCCCATTTTGGATTATTCCGTAATCACAAAACGAATTAGTTAATATTCTTTCATATATTTTGTTTAATTCTCCTAAAATTTGAGCGAAATAGAGATTTATTACACCCCCATGGGCAACAATTAAAATCTTTTTATAAGAGTATTTTAAGTCAATTTCTTGGATTCTTTTTGAAAACCGTTCTAATGCGTGATTACCTGTTTCCCAATTATTAATCGATTGATTCCGATTTTCAACACAGAATTTCATATTATTAAGATATTCTTCTTTACTTTCTACAAATCTTCCATGGTCTCTATTGATTTCATTTAAGTTCTTATCTCTAATTATTTGCTTATTAAATTTTTCTGAAATAGGTTGAGCAGTCTGGTATGCTTTATCTTCATTTGAAGAAATTATGATATCGATTTCATTAAATAAATTCAATTCTGATAAGTCAAATGCATCTTTTCTACCCCTTTTTGTTAGTTTCCAATTAGATATTTTAATATTCATATCGACTTCGGTTTCAGCATGCCTTAAGAAAATGAGGGTGTTATTTGGCATAGTCTAAACACTTTACCTTGCCTTTAGTATCTTCATTAATATTAGAAAAGATTTTGAAAAGATATAACATTTAACTAAGGTATATTCGGATTTCTTTACATTAATTAAATTCTTAATCTCTTTCTTTTCTTCATTTATAGATAAATTAAGAACTGGACATAAATGAAAACATTCACCATACAAATTACACAGATCTTCTCTAAATCCCGAAATCCTTTTTGAATTACTCATCTTTACTCAACCTCTTTATAATCAAGTGGATCCTCAAGAATTTCAGCTAGGCAATAATTAAAATTAACAAATAAAAAAGCATAAGGTTTCCCAAGACTATTCCTGTATCTTTAAGGGATGTTCTTCCAAGTAAATTAGTTCGAGGCGTTCTAAATATATACATAATACCTAATGGAAAAAAAACAATCGGTAAGAATATTAAATATTTAGTAATTATGAATGAAATTATTGCTATTCCCAGCGAAATTATACAGGCAACCCAAATTACTAATCGTGATTTTTTTGGACTTAACTTAGCTAATGAATCTCCATCAATCATTTCATGAACCATTTGTCCTGTAAATGCGACCGCTGTTATAGCAACTAATATTAGAGATTCATATAACTCCATTTCGGGGAATATAGTCATGAAAATATCTCCCGCATTAATTTTAATCATAAAGTATGGTAGAATTATATGGGACACTCCTAATATAATGTGATTAATTATAAGAAGAGATTTAAATAAACAATAGAAAATAACCATCAAGACTATAATTGATAAATAAATCGCGAGGATAGGATTGGTCAAAATGGGATTAATAAAACACATTGTTCCTAGCAAGAAACTCGCGAGAGCCAGAGTTAATATTTCTTTTCTGTTGTATCCTTTCACTCTTTCTAAAGTTTCTTTTTCACTAGGATCTTTCATGTCTATTGCATCATTAAGAGTGTTACCAGTTATAGCATAAAATCCAAATCCTGCTAAGATCCATATGTTCTTAATGATATCATAACTATTTAGATAAATACATAGCAAACACGGTATTAAAACAGAAAAAATGTATTCTACTCGAAGAAGCTTAAACCCCTTACTCATTAAAATAGAACTCTTATTAATTTTTTATTCAAAGTTAATTTTTTATTATTTTTAAAATGATTTAAAGCTTTATAGGATGTTTTAACTATCGTGTACTTTGAATAAATTGAACATATTTTTTTTGTTCTTTTTCCCATCGCTTGCGTTCAGAACGCAACTTAAATAGATCTATATCTTTATATATCAAACCTTCTTCTTTTGCCGGAATACTTCTTTCAGTTCGATCTTTTTCTGGAGTATAGATAAGAGAATCTCCATATTCAGCAATATTAGCAAAAAAACAATAAGCATATATTGATCTTCGAGCATCGAAGTGTATAGCTTTAAAATCAGCTGTAACTGGAGTGAATGCCGGGTTAATTATAATATCTACTGGTGGTTCGCAATTTTTCAGTTCCACTCTCAAATCCATATCAAGGAAATCACGACATATAGCAATAGCTATTCTTCCATACTCCGTATTACAGACTAATATCTTTCGAGGTTTTGAAGTGGCTTCTATAGCTTCTTTAAACATTTTGTCTTTAAAGTGAATTATAGCAGGAATATGCTTTTCTTGTTTCCATAGAATTTTTTCAGGAGAGATAACCATACTTACATTTTGTTTTGTTTCTTGATCGTGATAAGAACCAGGAATGATATATATATTATATATTTTAGCGAGATTTGATATCTCCTCCATAAACTCTCTATAATTTAAATCTATAGTCATTTCTGGAAAAATTAGAACATTTATCTTATTTTTACTGGCGTTCTCAACCAAATTTTTTATTTTGTTTCTCACAGTCTTTATTTTATCCATTTTAAGTCCCAACAGACCAGAAGATTTCTCATCAAAAAATTCAGTTATAAAATCTCCGGTTTTTGATAAGCCAATTTGAGCAACTCCAATTCTAAATTGACTTTTTAGGGACTTTAAGTCTGGCTTTAGAAAATCTTTATAAATAATTTCATATTTTTTCTTTTCAGTTTTTTCTTCTACATATCTTCTTATTATATTTTCTGTGATTTGATGTACTTCACTTAATCTAGGAGATTGACTGATCTCTATAGGGCAAGCCGGAGCAATTATACCCGTGGTGCTTCCAGAAATCTCAGGCTTTTTAATTGAATTTAAAGCAGAAAATAAAATCATTTCCTCCTTTTCAATTAATTCAATACGATTCAATACTTCATTCTGCTTATCTTCATAACCTGCTTTACCAAAAAGGTCTGCTGTAGATCTTAGAATTTGCCTTCCCAATTTTAACAGTCTTTCTTTTTCTCTTAGGTCCATCTCTCCATCTGCCTTAATTATATGCCATGCACCATCAAAATAAGTTGAAGTAGCTAAAGCCCAATCTGCTCCATTTTTAAACCCTCCCTTCTCATAAGAAGTTGCAGCTCCTCTTAACATTGCTTTAATATTTGGATACAACTTTACCTTCGTTTCTGAGTCATAAGACTCATCAAACTTACATCCCAGTTTTAAAGCATGACAAAAAGCAGAATTTCCAGATGCTAACAATTTCATTTTATTATCATGAAAGATTTGACTTGCTTTTGAAAAAAGATCTGCTGCCTCTGTATATCTTTCTGGCTCTAAATAATTTTCAGCAAGTTCCATATTTTCCCAAGCTCTACAGAGATAATATATTGCTTCTAGATCTTTTTTTTCTTTTTCTATTTTATATCGTGTACATACGTTCCTAAATTGAGATGCAGCTTTACCAAACTGTTCAGCAGCTTTAATATGTTCGCCCTGCTTTCCCAAGACTCTTCCTTCCTCCAGATTTATCTTTGCTGAGCAATAATTAATTCTTAATTTAGCAACTTTCTCAAGTTTTTCAATCCTTTCTTTAACTTCTCTCAATTTTGAAGATTTTGAATTCTTAACTAGGATTTCAATAGTGTTTTGAAAAGCATTTTGAGTTTCTTTATACTTATTAATTATTTCCATCTGCTTTTCTTGTTTGCTAAAATGTTCTGCTTCTTCCAATAATGCCCATGCCTCATAATAGTACGATTCAAAATCAAATTTAGGCATGTTTTTTTGGATTTCACTTGCTTTTTGATAACATTCCTTAGCGATAAGATGCTCTTCATTCCTATGAAATGACTTTGCTTTCTCTATTAAAATCCACGCTTTTGTATATTCAATTTTTTCTATAATAATTTTTCTTAAAGGCTTATATTCAATAGAATTGAGTAAATTTTGATAAATATCTCGCGCTTTTTCATAATAATTTGCGGATTCAGAATAATTTCCAATTCGATCTTCTATATGAGCAAGATATTCATAAGCGGTGGCAGTATAATAAAAGAATTTTCTCTTTTTGCTTTCTTGTTCAACTAAAAGAAATGCATCTCTAGCTCGTTCAAATGTTTCAGTTTGCTGAGTTAAGATGCCGAGTTCTTGATATAATAATCCTAAACGTATTTGCGCTGCTATTGTGCCTGTCGGAGATTCAACTTCATTTCCAAGATAATTCTTATGAGCTTCAATGGCTAATTTAAGCATTTCAGCTTTTTTTACAACCTTTTTTGATAAGTCTGCTTTGGTCTTATACGCTTTAAATAGAGATGAGTATCCTGCAGCAACAGAAAATCCTCCTCTATAATTCTTTGCTAGATTCTCTGCCTCCTTGGCATAACTAATCATTTTATCTATATATTCATTTTGCTCATCCTGTACATTTGTAAGATATGCTAATTTTGAATAAGACCATGTTAATGCTTGGTATGACCAAGTTATCATAGGTAAGAAAGAAAAGATTTCTAAAGATTCTTTAGCGTATTGAATAGCTAGCTCAGCATACTTTTTTTGTTGGTTAGGCTTAATAAAACTTCTTTGAGAAAGATTAGTATAATAAAAAAAGGGGAAAATAGTTCTAAGGAAATAAGGCTCAATTAGTAATCCTTTATACAATTCTCCCATCTCTAAAAGAGTATGCATATCTTTCCATATTCTTTTTTGTGCATAATTAAATCTTCTCAAAGAAGTTGCTATATAGTTTAACCAAAATATACCATTTATAATATCTCTTTTATTTTTGAGGTTTTTCACATTTTTTAACCCAGTTTCCAACAATATGATGGCTTTATCTCCATATTCTTTTTGTTTAATTGCGTCCTCAACAAACTGAACAGCAAAACCACCATAGGCTGCTCCTGTAAAGAATTTGATCTTTGCTATAACGTTTGGATCGTTAGATTCTTGAATAAGCTTTAAACTAATATCTCCTAGTGATATGTTTCCACTAAAAAGTTTCTTACCTTCATCACCCTCTTTAAAAGGTATAATAAAACAATAAAGAAAAATAATTCGTCCTAATGCATGTAAAGAATCAGCAAGTATATCATAATTGTTAACTTTTTTAGCAATAATCCAAGCTTCTTGACCTATTTTCAAACCTTTTTGAATATAATTTTCCATTTCCTCTTGCTCAGTGCAACAAAATACAAGTCGAGAAAGAGATTCTGTAGCGCAGCTTAAAGTTCTTGCTATACTTTCTTGATTATCCTCATTTCTATAAATCTCACTTGCTATTACAAATAACTCATAAGATTTCTTAAAGTTTTTTTTTCCTTCCAAAACAGAATTAGAAAGTATTCCATTGATGTTGAATATTTCCGCTTCACATTCTAAATCCTCTGGAGTTTTTTCAATCTGGTTAAATAAATTTAAAGCATTTTTATAAGCGTTATTTGCCAGGTTACTCATATTTTTGAAATCTTCTGATGTATCCGCAGTATGAGATGCCTTTTCATAAGCATATCCCAACTTCTTGTAATATTTTGCGGCTTTTTCCAATAAATTTTTATCTAGAAATGATTTTGCAACTTGTTCATATATGGATGCTGCTTTTTGCCAATTATAATTCTTTTCCTCTGCTTCTGCTTCATTAATTAATTCAATTTGAGTGATTCTTACCATCCCTAATTCTTTATTAATACTAAATTCGCAATGTTGGTTTTCTGGATATCAATTTTTTATTTCTAAGAATAATTAATAATAGATATTTCGATTTAAAACATTTTACATAAAATAATTATAAAATTAGAATAGCAAAAATGTTATGATCTTGTACTCTGAATAAACTGCTTTTCATTATTCTGTTCTTTTTCCCATTTTTTCCGTTCTGTACGCAATTTAAAGAGATCTACATCTTTATATATTAAACCTTCCTCTTTTGCACGAATAATTCTTTCTGAGAGCACAAAAAGTAAATAATGGTTAAACTGATGAGATTTTAGACGTAAAGTTTGACTTTCTAATTATCCATATACTACTCCCACCCTCTTTGATAAATTCAGATCTTGTAAAGGGTGTTAAGGCGATAAACTCTCGAAAGGTTTTTTCATTATAAAACAAGGAAGCCTTAACTTCTGTAAATTTATGGGTTATATCAAAAAGTTGGAATCCTTTTTTTGGACTAAAAGTATCAGGAATCATACTCTCTCCAATAAGTAGAATCCCTTCATCCTTCAATAAGGAATATAAACTTTGAAACACGGCTCTTCGGTAATTTTCATCAGTGTTCATTTCATGGAGAACTTGATTCAATATAATCAAATCGAATTTTTCCTTAAAAGAACGTGCAAATTCATTGATTTCTATCTCAAATATTTCAATCCTTTCGTTCCAATTATTTTCGTCTACTAATTTTTTTGCATGCTCAATTGCTATCGGATCAATATCAATTCCTACAAATCTAGCATTTTCATACTTTTTTGCCCAAGTCTTAAGGTTAAACCCATAACCACATCCTAATTCAAGAATAGTGCCTTTCTTCAATATATTCTTACAAAAATTTTCAAACTTTTTAGAAAACAGTCGTTCTACTAAAATTCCAAACCTTGCTCCCCGTTCTTGTAGATCTTTCATAACATTTACAGATAATTCCAATATACTCCAAACTTTACCAGTTTTAAACTGTTCTATTAAAATATCCTGAGCTGGAGCAATATAATAGAATGCACCGAGTGTTCCCCCAATATATGACTCATTATTTCGGTCAATAAGTAACTCATATACATAAGGAGCTGTTTTCAAAATTTTCTTTTCAGAATGTGCAATCTCCAGTATCCCACATTCAAGTGCTAAATGTAACCACCCATCTAAATACTTAGAATCTAAATTTAAGTTTTTAGATAGTTCAATAGGAGTAAAATCCACTTCAACATTATTTCCAGAATTAGGCGAGGATTTGGCTTTTTTATATAAGTAATTGAAAATACCTAAACGTCTTCCCATACCAATTAATATAATCCTATTAAATCCATAGAGACCATTTATCGCAAACTTTTTTGTTTGATCATTAATAGAAATTTCAGTATTATTTTTATTTTCAGTTTTAATTAATTTCACCAGAATTTATTTTATTTATTTATAAAAAATTCATTATTTATCAAAAATTAGACTAAAGTATCTTTTAACTTTTAAATTTCTTTAAGAGTAATAACTTCCTCTGGTAGAAATGATTTCAAAATATCACTTAAAATCCTATTATCTTCAATAGGGATTCCTCTTATTACAAATTGAGATTTTTTTAGAGGATCTACTTTCCAATTAAATTCTGTAAGAAGATAACGTTTAATGTCGATAAATTTATCATCAGGCTCAATCATAAAATCATCCATTAGCCTTTCAATGTCCTTAACTTGTACCATTTTTTTTACCTATATTTATTTAATTTCTAAATTAGAAATAGTAATTTTATAAAGACTTCAATTAAGTTTAAGAATTAAAATTTATAAATTTTTTAAATATGAAAACCTAAAAATACATCCTTATCGCCAGCAACATTAATAAAATAGCAACAAAAAGTTGAAGATAGCTTTTAGACATTCTTCCAGAAACTTTTGCACCAACTATAGAGCCTAAGACTGCCCCTATTCCAATTAATATCCCTATTAAATAATTTATTTCCCCCATAATGCTTTTGGTAATTGTATTATAAATTGCTGTGAAAAATATTATTCCAGTAGAAATTGCTGTAGCATTATGGATAGGATAATGAAGTAGAATATGAAGAGCAGGAGTGTTGATAATTCCTCCTCCAATTCCTAATAAGTTAGCACTAAAACCAGCCAAAAAAAATAGGGGAACAGACTTTTTCAAATTGGTTTGGTAGTCATGATTATGGAGTGCAAAATTCTTCTCATATTCCTCCAAATCTGGATTAGGTTTTCTTGACTTTATTGTTTTATATATCATATTTATTCCAGCTATCAATATTACTGATGCAAATAAAATTTTTAAAATAGTACTATCTAAATTTAGAGGAGCAAATATGATTGTACTCACAACGCTTCCCAAAATTGAAAATGATGAAAAGATAATAACTTGTTTAATATTTAGTCTCTCTTCTTTAAAATAAGTAAAAAATCCTGCTCCAGATGAAATTAGTATAATAAAAACCGAAGTATCTATCGCAATGTTAATAGGAATCAAAAAAAGTAAGACCATGAAGCTAACAAAAAAAACTCCACCACCGATCCCCGCAATTGAGCCAATAATTCCAAAAAGAAATCCCGCAATTAGTAATAATAGTACGACGCCAATATCCATATAGTGTCAAATATCTTAAGTTATTATTAGTTTTCTAAAATTCGTGAGTAATTTGAATAATAATATATTATTGATACATGATTATAATTATAAATAAATCATTATATAATAAAATTCATTTCTCACTTAATTATGCCCGATTCGAACAACGACAAATTTGTTTTAAAGCTAGTTCCTTGTTCTCGTTGTGGAAATCCTTTTATGGTTAAAAAAGATCAATCGAAGTCGGGTGAAATAATATGTGATAATTGTATTAAATTAGAACAAAGAAAAAGACAATTAGCAACTTCTGTTATCGAATCTCAAAAAGAAATCAAAAACTCCATTAAAGAGTATGAAGATAAAATAAAATTTGAAGAATCTCAAGAAAAAAAGAAATTATTTTATGAAAAAATCAAAAAACAATCAGAAATCTTATCAAAATCAATAGAACTTCTCAATAAGATCGAAGAAACTAATGATGAGAAATATATTGAAGAATATAAACAATTATTTGATAAAATGAGAAAAGAAAGTTCTTAACACTTTTTGAAAAGAACCTATTCTTTCTTAAAAATAAAACCTAAATTTCTCATTCTATGTATAGAACTATATTTAGCATCTAATTTCATGAGTCTAGAGAGAATTTTAACAATTATATTCCAAAATTTTCTGAAAATTACATTCAATTCATATTTATTTCTCAATTTTATAAGATTCTCTTCTAATCTCTTTGGATTTGTAGATTGAATATCTGCAATCACCATTAATCTACCATATACACCAAAAGTTTTTAGATTCCTCAAGTTATACCTATTAAAATAGGAGATCATTTGCTTTATTTCATACCTTCTAAAATGCCCTATAATTTTATCTTGAGTTGAGTAATATTTCATACGATGAGGGATAGTAATTACCGCTATTCCATTTTTCTTTAAAATCCTAATAATTTCGGATATTGCCAATCTATCATCTTTAATATGTTCTAAAACATCAAGAGCGCTCACAAAATCAAAAGTTTCTTCTCTATAGGGTAATCTTATGAGATCAGCACATATGGGATGCTGAGTTGTAGTGTTTTTATATTGGGTTAATGGTAGATAAGCAAGATCTAAGAATGATTTATGTTTAATATTGGTTAAAAAGGGAAGAATAGAATTACCAGATGAGCCAAGATCAATCCCACTCGAAAAGTTTCTTTTATTCCCGATATAAAATTTTATTGTATCAAACTTGCATCTTATACCGGGAGATAAATAGTACTCTGATAAGGTTCTAAAAGAGAAATTCTTGTGTTTTTCGTAAAAATCCTTAAGCATCAGTTTAAATTAAGATTTTTCATTCATAATAATTTTTTTACTAAGTTTAAAAAAAAGGGAATATTAAAATTTATCATTAATTTAATTCCAAAAAAAAACTATTAAAAATGATTCAGCTTAGCGTATATCTTGAAGATCGACCGGGTGAACTAGCAAATTTTATAAAATTACTAATGGATAATAAAATTTTTATACGAGCTTTAACGGTAGCAAAAACAAGCGATTATGGGCTGATATTAGTATTAGTAGATAATCCAGAGAAATGTATCAATCTTTTGGAAGAGCAAGATTTTATTTTATCTACTACAGAAGTTATTGCTGTAAGATTAAATGATCATCCTAATGCTTTATATGAAATACCAAAAACTCTTGGCGATAATGGATATAACATCGATTATTTCTATAGTACCCTAGTAAAAGACGAATCTATGCTTATTTTACGCGTTGAAGACACGATAATAGAAGAAGCTGTAGATCTTTTACAAAAAGCTGGCTTTACCATTGTTGAGCGATAATAAGAATCACTATTTCTTTATTATTTAGTCCCATTTAATTCCCAATTAAATCGTTATTTTAATTGAATAATAAACCTTAAGAATTTTACGTAATTTAAAGGTATACAGTTAAATTATTAACAAAGAGGTAAAAAACTTGAGTTTTAAGTTTACAGAAGAACAAGATATGATTAGAGAATCTGTCCGTGAATTTGCTCAGAATAAAATTGCCCCTATCGCCCTTCAAATGGAACAAACCAAGGAAATTCCTAGAGATGTTGTCAAAGGGATGGCAGAATTAGGGTTGATGACTTGTACAGCTGATGAGAAATATGGTGGACCTGGATTAGATGCCGTAAGTGCTGGTGTTATCGCGGAAGAATTAGCAAGAGCAGATTGTACAGGTTCAACTTGCGTATATTACTTAGTTCCAGCATCATGGGGCTTTTTGTTAAACAAA
>JBHLNW010000067.1:0-20059 GCA_048941185.1 Promethearchaeota archaeon | reverse complement strand
GAAACAATAGGATTATTGCAAAAACCACATCCTATAAGTTTCGCTACTCATTGGGAAGTTTTTGATTTTAAGAATTCGGGTACGGGACCAATATACTTAGACATTAAAAATACAAACTTTACCATAGATACTGGAATTAAAAAGTATTGGTTTGCCTTTAGAATAAAAATTCCTCAAGATGATACTCATTTAGGTGGAGGTCCTAAATTTTTATATTTTAATCCTGATGAAAGCTCATCTGATGAGATAGGAGAAGGTGCTACTTTTGCCATTTCTCCTGATTTTTACTTTGATGATTATACCATCAATAACGTGAGAGGATTTCAGAATGAAAGTGGTACTACATTGAATGGAGATCTCGGATCTTTTAGATTCATTGATGAAGATCGATATAAAGTAACCGATCCTAATAACATCACTGTTGATATTACTTTCAATTTGAAACCACTTAAGAATTCAAAATATACTTATAGAGAATTATTAATGAATCTAAAAAACCTAAATTGGTGGTATGACCATTACAAGTATATTTTCAGTTTTGATATTTATCTAATGCTAAATATTTCAAGCGTAAGTGATATACTTTTTTCTCAATTATATATTCGGAATTTTGCAGCAATTGGACCCGCTCTACGTTGGATACCTCTTGAATATGATATAGCTCAGGAAAATGAAACTTTGATTTATTATTCAGTTAGAACTCCGCATGAAAAATTACAACTACTCTATTTTATGGATACAAATCCAATGATTGGAAACAATACACTTCAATTTAGGCTCGAATATTTAGCCTCTAGTGATATTAATCTTTCTATTAATCAGTTTAAAGTAGAAGTTGGGGAATTAGAAAGTCTTGATACGATTCAAAAGCACGATCCACTCATACAAGAATTATATTTTCCTGATGATGTAGGGATCATTAATGGAAGCACCTCAATTTTTGGAAATCAATCAATTGAAGCATTTCAATATAATGATGAAGATTATTATAAAGCTCAGGCTCTTACGGATAATTTGACTTATTTTATCAGTTTCAATGTTTTAGAGGATTTTGATAGCTCTTTATGGGATATTGATTATTATGACTGGATAGCATCATATCCAAATCCTTTAGTGCCTCAAATGGACGTACGAATAACGTCTAATGTTAGCAAACCTAACAACTTAGACATCGCTGCATTAGCACTTTATAAAGGAAACGAAACTTTTGATATCCTTGATGAAGAGCAGAATAACGCAAGTTGGATATTAATGAGTAGCGTCAGAGAATTTGCTCATCAAGATGAAATAACAACAGTGCTTCGATTTGATGCAGGTTTCACATGGATCTTTTTAAACGTATTAAATGAATCAAGAAACAACGAAGCACAATTAGTATTAGTATATTATACAAATAGCTCATCTGATAATGAATTTACTGTATCTGTCAATGAATTTACCATAAACCTATACATACAAAATGCTGTAACCTCAGATATTTCTTCATCAATAGGATTAGGGATAAATAATAATGACCTAACTCCCTCTAATTTAATGTTAAGAAACTTTGATATAAATGTAGTAGATACAGGCATTGGAAGTGGTACTTGGGAAGGAGATATAGATAATGCTGAATTTTCTCAAGGATTTTTTGAATTCAATGTATCTTCACTATGGCATTCTATTAGATTTGATGTAAATGGTACCTATGAGATTTTCAAATTAATTCCTATTTTGGAATTTCTAGAAAGCCCCACATCTCAATATATGAAAGGAACATCGTTTTTTTCAGTAATTATAACTGATTATGGGGGAAAACCGCTTGAAAATTTTGATATCATATTTGAAGTATTAAATCCTAATGGAATCCCTGCATATGAGACAACTTCGAGATCTAATGAAGAAGGTATAGCTTCTGCAACGTTGCAATTTGAAAATACGGGAGAAAGATTTTCAATTCGAGCTAGATTTGTTGAATCTGGTTTCTATACTAGCGGCGAAGTAATTTCGGGATATATTCGAGTTGTAGATGAATTCATTCTATTTATGGACAATTTCCTTACATATCTACCTTACATTATTATAGGTACTGTAGTAATTGCGGCAGCATTAACAGCAAGAACTATAAGAAACTCAAAATTAAAAAGATTTTGGGCGGGGGAAGCGATGATCTTAGACGATTTAGTAAAAATCTCTTACATTATGATTATACATAAAGAAGTAGGAGTTTCAATATTTAATAAACAGATTTCTTTAGAAGATATAGATTCAGATTTAATCTCTGGATTCTTACAAGCAATTTCGCAATTTAGAAGTGAAATTAAGAAAGGATCTACAGCTACAAAAGGGAAAGAATTTGAGATGGATTATGGTGATTTTAAAATTGTTATAGCTGATGGCGACTATGTTAGGGTTGCCTTAATATTAGATGGTTCACCTTCCGAGAAACTAAAAGATAACCTTTGGTTATTCACAGAGGATTTTGAGAAGAGATTTACACTCCATTTAAAAGCCTTTACTGGAGAATTAACTGCATTTAGAACTGCAGATGATCTAATTGAAAAACACTTTAATATCACTCTCGTTTATCCACTTCAACTTGGTAAACATGCTGGTGTTATCAAATTAAAGGGATTAGAAAAGGCTCTAGTAGAAGTAGCGGAACAAATTCAAAAAGAGAGGAAGTTTTTCTTTATTTCAAGTTTATTGAATTTTGCATTAGCAGGACGGAAAGCTTCTCGAGATGAAATTATAAGTGCTATAATTGATCTTAAAAGAAAAGGGCTAGTAATTCCAGCAGAAGTGGGTTAAATATTATATAAAACTTTTTTTTCATTTTTAATTTTATATTAAGGATTTAAGTTATTCCCCTCAACTCATCAAACCCTAGGATTTTTTATAGGAAAATTCAAAAAAAAGTGATAATTAAACTCTATATGTCAAAAAGAAAGTTGTGGACCGTAGGACAGATTGACGCAACAGGCGTTCGAGGACCTCATGAGAAAGAGCTCGAAGATATTAGTAAGGTAAAATATCATCTTTTCTTAAACTTAGATAAAGGTATCCTAAAAGATATTGTCTATAATAAATTAGGTGGTAAAATTGAAAATATTGGATTAAGTGAAGACTGGACAATTTCTATTGAGATGTTTCCAGAAGTAAATGTTCATTTGGCATATAGTTATTTTGGAGATGAATTTGGTGATAGTGTTGAAGCTGCTTTTAAATTTTATTTTTCGGGAACGCGAGTTTTCTGGGTACCCGGAGAAGATACTGCCACCTTTATTGATATTGTTATGGATTTCATAGAAAGAAAAATTAAAGGACAAGAACCTTTTGAAAAAAATTTTGATATAAAGACTGGATTAATGGAAAATGTATTAAGACAAAGAAGTGAACCATTTAAACTTCTAAAAGATCAAGATCGAGATAAATTATCCTCATTTCTTAGTGCTATAGTATGGAAAGAAGATAATACCTGGCATATTAAGAAAGAATTTTTTCCTCAAATTTTTATTGATATTATTTGGAACAACGAAGATGGTTTAGATATCAAATTTTCAGGTGAGAATCTTTCAAGTAATATAGATAGTTATCATATTGAATTTATTGGTATTTTCTTAATTAATCATATATTAAGATTTATTACAGTAAATAATTTAGATATAAAACTGCCTGATATATGTTACATAATGTTCTCAAGGTACTATTCTAAATATATTGGAAAGTGGGATCATAGAGTCAGATGATATTAAGATGAAATATGTGAATTATATAGTAGTCCAAAGTACTGACCTACCTTTTTTTCCTGCTCGTGTTATTTTCTTTGAGTTTTCTAAACCTGACATAAGTTTCCAAATTTGACTATTAGAAAGCTTAAAATACCGTCGTAATTCTGGAGTTGTCATCTTGGTACCGTTTAATAAATTTGGAATTAGTCTTTCAATTTCTTCGATTGTGTTTTCATCAGAATCTTGAGCGGTACTATCAATATCTTCATCATTCTCCATTTCAGTAATAATTCTGGAAGCAATTTTATTTAGTTGGTTAATATTATTCTCAAGGTCTTTCGGTTTCATAAATAAGCAACAAAGTTCTAAATCTCTTGGGAATGCTACAATATAAAAATTATCATAAAGTATAGCTCTCGGCTTTTTAACTGATTCATTTCCACCACGGAATGCTAAATAAAAATTCATCGCAAAATCATCTAAATTTACACCCTTTTTTTTATTCTCATATTCTCTTTTCCACTTGAGAAACGGGCCATCAATCATATCAAATCCGATTAATGCAGCTCCAAAAATTTCATTTTCAGTAAAATTCAATCTTTTAATCTCCTCCTTATTGCTATTTTATCTAATTCTTTTTTAATAATATTCATTAATTTCATACGTTCTGAAGGGTTGATTGCGGTTAATCCGTAAGTTTTGATATGTAATATATCCTCAACTCTTTTAGAATCCATTCGACCATCAGTTTTTACCAAATCTTGCTTATTTGCGATAGCGATTATTGGGCAATCTCTTCCCACGAAATGACAGGCATAATTAATTAATTCTCTCGAATTTAATACATTTCTAGGTGTCGAGTCGGTTACAACAAATATAATATCAGATCCTAAGAGGTAATCTCTAGAATAAGTTTTCAGATAGCTCTGCTGGCCTCCCAAATCCCATACTCTCAAGATATAATCGTCAACTTTGATGGTTTTTAAATCTAAGCCATGAGTAGGAAAATATAATCGATTTATTTCATTTTTTGCTAGAAGTTTTACTAATGTAGTTTTTCCCGTAGCAGGGTAACCTATTAGTGTCACTTTCGCCAGCTTATCTATTTCAGAACTCAACATTTTAATTCATCAATCTATTGATGATTCTTTAAAGAAAAATCAATAAATAACAATATGAATCTGCAAAATATCCACATATTACAAATATAATCTATGAAGAGATTTTTGGAAAACAGTGATTAATGGCTTTTGGAGTGAATAAAAATTATTAAATAATTTTAAAAACAATGAGATCCAATTCTTGACACCATAAATGGTGATCTCATTACAGAAAAAGTCAAAGGATTAGCTGAAAGAATAAAAAATCTTGAAAAAAGGTTTTAGGGTTTAATTAGAAACTTTTTTTTAAAAAAATAATAAAATTTTTGAGAGAAAAACAGATTATCTACTTTTTAATAGAAACTTTTTCATCCATTTCGGAAGGAGAAATCCCCCATACCAGCATATTGCGCTTGCAATTAAGAGAATTCGAATAATCACTATTGTCGGTTCATTAAGGGGTACAGATGCGTCTAATAATGCTCCAACTGCAAAAGCAATATATGCGATAACCAATAATTTACCTTTTAGTTTTACTTCCGGATCCTTAGATTTCAGTGAAAGGTTTGCAAACAAAAACCCAGTAATTACAACAATTAAAAGGAATATTATTAAGAAGATCATTATAAAGGATTTATAATTTACATCAACTGGTCCATTCAATTCCCCTATTAAACCAGGATTTAAAAATAGGAAAATAAAAAACAAAATCTCAAAGCTAGTTCCTACTATTGCAAAAATCGAAAGTAACAACTTTCGTTTTTCAGAATATAAAAATTCTGTGAAAGCTAATAACCAAAGAACAATCGCAAGTGGCACTAAAACGTTTCCAATTAGAAAATAAACTTCTGGAGGGATTCCAATACCATTACTTAGTGCTATTAAAAAAGAAATGGATGAGGGCCACCAGGGCTCAGATATGAAAATCCATGTTGTCCCCACTAAGAAGTATATTCTTTCTTTATATTTAAAAAATCTCGTGAGTATTATTAGACCAACAAATATGGAAATTGCTACAAAAATAAGAGAAAATATTCCATTTACCATATCTATAGGAGTTAACGACATATGCTAATTTTTTTTAATTTTATTAGTATAAATAAAAATTAAGAGATTTGATTATATAAAGTTTGAATTTTTTAAAGTTCATTAAACCCCAAGAATTTAAAGAGTATACAAAAATATTAACACAATTAACGATAAGAAGGTTGGAGCAATTAAACTTATAGTTAATAAACTTTGAGATACTTTAATGCATGCCCTTAAAGTATCGATTATTGTATTAAAATATTGTGGATTCCCCCAAATCTTAACTCTTTCAATAGAGTCTTTGTAAAGAAATTCAACTGGCTTCAAATCTTTTTCAGCTTGTTGTATTAACATCTCTAACTTTTCAAGAATAAAATTAACTTTTACTTTATCTCCAATTGGAGAGTATCCCCGATTTGAAAATTGGCGAGCAACAGAATGCGAATCTGAAGTAGTAATTTCTCCTCTTTCTATACCTCGATTTTGTAAGAAATTTAAAATAGTGGAACGAACGTCTACATATGCGTTATTCCCGTCAAAATGAATTAAGACTGTTTTTTGTTTCGTTATTGCGTTTTGAAATAAATGAACCACCATTCCTCCAAATCCAATACCTTCATATTCCGAAAATTCTTCTAAAGGATCTTTCGCAACTCCATATAGTATTTGAGTATTTTGAATTTTTTTAACTGATTCACTTTCCATAAACTTTTTAGCAACATCAATTAAATCATTCGATTCAATAGTATTTATTTTGATCAGTACTTCATCCCCAATAATTGAGTTATGAGAATCTATTATAACAATTTCATCATAATTGTTAGATAAAGCGATTTTTCTTATATCCTCTCCAACCTGTTCTTCAATATCATCAGAAGGAAGTGGATGTCTAGTTATGAACACAATCGGAACATTATTTACTAATGTACCTATAAGTTTAGCTGAATTAGAAATTTTTCTTGTGAAATCTTTTATTTCTTTAATCCATTGGATCTCTTTGTTGTTATTAATTTCGGTAATATCCTTTTTGATTCTTTCAACTACTTTGTCAACATTTCCTTGAGTAGTTAAATTTAATGTGTGGTCGTTTGTTGTGTGATAAACTGTAGTTCCAGGTATATTTTGAAATGCTCTATAAATATGTTCAGGTAAATCGGATGATCCACATGTCTTAAAGGGTCCGAAATGGATATTTGGTATTATCAATAATCCTTTAATTTTTTTAGATTCAATATTCCTTATTATTAAATATTGGATTTTTACATCAGATTCTACTCCAACATTATCAAAAAATCCTTCTATTAAATTGTCATTACCTTCGGTGAGCATAGAAAGAATAAATGCTCGAATAAAAGCATACCCTCCCATTCCAGTGACCTCTTGATAAATATTGCTAACTCGAAATAAGCCTCTTCTATAAGGAATTGCAAAAAACAAGACACAAACAATGAAAATTATCATCGCCTGTGTAAAAAAATCAATATGAAATTTACCAGTATATAGACTATAGATTAGTATTGCAGTTATGGGTTGCGCTAGAGATAGGATTATATTCCCACTACGACCGGCAGTTGTAAATGAAAAATAAATAACAAAAGCAATAATATAAGAGATTATAGTTCCTAATATTAAAAATATTTCTGCAAATTTCAAATCTATTAAAATTATAGAGACTATTTGACCAAATATATACGTGATTTCCATGACAACACTGAAAAATGCATTCATTTGAATAGACCAACCAGTTGGAGGAACTTTTAAAATTGGTGCTTTTTTTGAATAGAAACCAATAGAAATTAAGCTCCCAATCCCAGAAGTTAATAAGAAGAGAAAAATGAACCGTATCAAATGAAATAAATCCAAATATCCTATCCCCTGGACTATATTATAAATATAACTTAATGAAAGTGATACTAACCCTAAAAGGAATGGAATTCCGAAGAAGATAGAAAGTGCTAACTTTTTTGATGAAAATAATTCTAAGTATGATATTATTCCAGGAATTTGACTACTAGCTTTTTTTTTTATAATCATGAACGTTTAAACTAAATGAAGTACAATTAGTAATACTTATTTGAAAAAATACCTTCTATTGTAATGAATAAGTCATACAATTATATCTTTTTGTTTATACTTATATTATAAAAAAAGTAATATTATTAACCATAAAATGGACACTAATACACTAAGATTGGTAAATCTCGCAAATAAACGGTTTAAAGACATATTAAATGATGGATTTAAATTGTTTATTAAAACTTATGGTACAATTATCTTGCCATTAGCCTTATTTCAAATCCTGTTAATAATTTTAGACATTTTTTTACTAACTGATTTTAGATTTTATGTAAGTACTCTTGAAACAACCTATAACACAATAATGGATAATTTTTATGATGGGTTAACCCTTACTCCGAACGAATGGAATTTTTTAGCGTCTTTTTTAATTTTAAGTTATTTACTAATATTTCTTCAAAACTTAATAGGTGCTTTAATCATATCAATAGCAATGTGTTCTGTTAGCACCTATGTCTATAGGAAATTCATGAGAGATGAGATAAGTTTTATAGAAGCAATTAAATCTGCATTCAATAAAAAGATGCTTATAGTAATTTTAATATTAGGAATATGTCTACCCTTAAGCTCTTTATTATTATATATTCCAGCAATATTTATTTTTGTATTTTTCATTTTTTTGGTTTTTACTTATAATATAGAAAGCAATAGAAGTCCTCTCTCTGAAGCCCGTACAATAGCAAAAGGGGGATTCTGGAAAATAATTGGAGTTTTCGTATTAAATGTTATTTTAATCTCTATTATTAGCTTCTTTTTCAATTTAATTTTTAATATAACTTTAAATACAGATTCCGCGACTTTCATAGCAAGTTATGAGAGTTGGTATAACCCAAACACGAGAAATTATGGTATGATTATTTTATATCAAATAATCATCAGCATTGCTGACATCATTTTTGCACCATTGTTTATATGTTTATTAACTTCATTATTTTCATCTTTAAAAGCTAAATCGGAATTAAAATATCAGTATCAACAAGGATATTATCCGATTAGAGAAACTTATAAAGAAACATATCCATTACGCCAAGAATTTTATGAAAAAACAGAGACACAAAACTCTATACCAATTATTAACCTCAAAGAGAAGTTTTATTGTCCCTATTGTGGGCATTTTATTTCTGTACCTAAGAAATTTTGCCCTAAATGTGGAGAAAACTTGTCTTTTATTACATAATAAATTAAAAATTAACATTCAAGAATAATGTATCTTAATATCGAAAAAAAATTTGAATTGGAGAAGGATGATATTAATAATCCAGTGGTCCTTATAGGATGGCCTGGGATTGCTTTAGTCGCAAAATTGGCAATTTTATCTATCCAAGAATCATTAAAAGCTAAAGAATTTTTAAATATTCAATATTTTGATTTTCCTCCTAAATCAATTGTTGAAAAGGGTTCATTAGAGATACCTACAGCTAAGGTATATTACAAATCGGCAGATAAAGAAGATGGGCATGATTTTTTTATTTTGACTGCAGATTATCAGCCTCAGAGCCCAACTGGAGTGTTTGAATTCTCAAAAGCATTTTGCGAAGAAATGGATAAAATTACTGGTGGAAAGATAAAAATGTACCTCAGTACAGGTGCAATGATTACTGATCAAGTTCATGAAAGTCCACTTGTATATGTTTGTGGTACTGATCAAGAATTAGTTCAAAGTTTCTTTAAATTTAAAAATACTAAATTATATGAAGGTGGTTACATTTCCGGAGCAAATGGTATCTTACCAGCTTGGGCTGGAGCAAATGGTTACGGATCTGGAATTTGTTTATTAGCAGAAACTTTACCAATGCCAATGATGACATTAGATCCTCGCAGTTCAAAAGCTCTAGTCACTCTTTTAAAAGAATATTTTTCTTTAGATATGGATTTTAGTAAACTAAACGAAAAAATCAAAGAAATGGAGAATATCTTTGAATCTTTCAAACGACAAGCTGACCAATTTATAAGCCCTCCTCCAGAAGATGAAGGCACCGATTCTTATTTCCGTTAATTTTATTTTTATAAAATCCTAAATGTATTATAATTTATCATAAAAAAACCACTAGACTATTAATAGCGAAAAAAGTTTATTGATTCATTGTGCAAGACACTAGTTTCATTGAAAGTAATAAAAAAATTAAAGACAAATTAATAAGCTATGGGATTAATGATCAATCCTGTAATTATATTAAGGATATAATTACTTTAATTAATAAAGAAATTGGAATTAATAAAATCTTATCAATTGTATTATTTGGTAGTCAACTATCCAAAGAAGAAGCATCTGCAATATCCGATTGCGATTTACTAATTATTTTTAAGGATAGAGTCTCTAATCATCATATTAAAGAAATAGAAAAATATTTTATTTCTTTAGAAATTAAACACAATTTTAGGGAATTCAGTAACAACCACATCTATAAAAGAATTTTAGGGGTAATTAACCAAACTACAGGAATATTTGTAAGCCATTTCTTAACTAAAAGAAAATACTGGGAAGAGACTATCTTTCATAAGATATTTCGTGTCAATAAAGTTTTTTCCTCTATTTTTGCTCCTCGAAAGATTGTATTAGGAAATGTTCTGATAAACAGTTCAATTCTCTATGGAGATGATTTAAGAGAAAGGATTAAACCAAAAATTCATATTAATATACAAGAAATGTTTAGAAGTACTGTCATGAATTTAATGATTTCTCTTTTTTCCCTTGCAATCTCATTCCTAAGAGTTCTAAATCCAACCAAATATCAGTTAGAAGCAATAAAATGGTCATTAAAAGCATCAAATTATTATTGTTTTCGAGATTCTCCAAATCTTAATAAAATAACTGAACGATTTATCTCTTTTGAGAAGAAAAAATGGCAGAAAAGAGCTAGGCGTTTCTTCTCAGAATTTCTTCAATTAAGAAAAAATCCTCGTAATAGTATGAATTTTATGATTCGAGCTCCAATAAGAATTGTTAAAATTCATACTCAAGCAATATTATTTAAAAAATTAGTTAAGCGAAGGGAAAGATTAACAATCCCCACTAAAAAAATTAAACCAATTATACCTGATAATACCTTTCCCTTAAGGTTTTAAATATATATCTGAAAATTTACCAGTAGAAATAAATTTTTTAAGAATTCAAATATAAAAATATAAATAGATGTTAATTTATTTAGAATTGTATTGCATAGAAATTATTAAGACTTTTTGAAGAGGAGAAATATGGAAAACATCGATATCAAAGAGCTTTTTTTAGATATATTAGATATAGTTAAATTTGAACTTCGATTTTACAAAATAAAATCCAGCCCTTTATTTGAACGTATCGTTAAGACAAGAATTTTTCAACAAAAACTCCAAAAACTGAAAGATTTCATTAATCAATATTTTGCTATCATGTATAAGGACGAAGAAAGTCCCATAAATCAAGCGGCATTGCACTCACAACTTGGTAATATAGCGCGATTGACAGACTATTACGATGATCTTTCAGATTTCTACACTGATCATACTAAGGAAATGATCACAAGAGAAAAACTTCAAGGTTTAATAGATTATTCGCACATCGAAATTTTGTTCTTGGTATTTACTAATATCCTAGATTGGGAACATTACAAGAGCTCTTTAATATTTCCTCAAGATAAAAACAAGGAAAAACTCTTAAAAGGATTTCTTGAGAAGATAGCTAGCACCGAGATAAAAGATATCGATGATATTATAGATTTGGAGCAGACAATAGACACTTTCATTGAAAGTGTAGCATGATACGAATTATTTTATTTAATGCTGATTTTTAATCCATAAAAGGAAAATTTATAATACAGTTGGCTTGTTCTATCCATAAAAGAATAAAACTACCTTTCTACTAGTAGTCGTTTTGCTGAATCGAATATAAATCAAATTATTATACTTATAATTAAGGTAAAGATCATATGGTTCTAAGAATTAAACTATACGGCGATTTAAGAGAAAAAATTCCGAATATAAGAAGTAAGAGTGGAACTCCAATCACCTTAAATATCAAATCCGACAAAATTGAAAGAGTTGAAGATATATTAGGCAGACTTAATATCAAAGAAGGTGAAGTTAGTCACATTTTTATCAATAATAAATATTCTGGAATCGGAGATCGAGTAAAGAATGGTGATCGAATTGGAATATTTCCAAAAAGAATGGGAATAATATTTGTGGAAATAAAGAATGACTAATTCATCGAAAAGGTTTAAAGCACCCTTTTTTCCTATGAGAAACGAGAATATAGATATTCTTAAATATTTAATTCGTTATGTAATTGCTTAAGCAAGGAAGGGTTAATAAGAACTGAAATATATTTCAAGGATTTTACCTTTAAAATGGCAGATTGTTTCGATAAAATACTGGAAATCTATGAGAATAGCGAGGTAAAGAGATATGAGGCTCTAATTAATTTAATGAAGGAGCTCGATAAAGAAATCTCAAATGCTATACGGGTTAGAAATTGCTTGATTTTGTTAGTGAATTTATGCTTTAACCCAGAATCTCCAGATTTTACTTATAATAGAGGTAAATCACCACGTGAACTTTCTAAAGATGAATTGCTTGAAATGATTGAATTGTTAAGATGTGAATTTAATAATTAATATTTTAAAAAACTTTAAGTTCAGTCTCTTTCCATTCATCATACAGACTGAAGATATTATCGATTTTATCAAGAGTTTCAATTAGAACTTTTTTTGTTTTATTATCTTGTTGAAATGTATCAATAATTATATTATACAAATCAACGTCATACTCTAAAGCAAGATCAGAAATTTTTAGTATATCCTCGTTTTCAACACCATGTTCATTCAATTGATTTAAAGTATTTTCTATTTCTTCTTTAAGCTTAATGGTGGCATTTAAAGATTTCGAACATTTATCTAATAATTCTTCTTCCTTATCGCGTATTATGGTTTCCTCTTCTGATAATTTATTTTTTTCAATGACTATTTCAAGTCTTTCATTAAGAAGATATTTAACTCGTTCATAAATTTTAATCGATTCAGAAATACTCCTTAAGGAATTAAATAAATGCTGCTTACGGTTTAATCTTGCTTCAAGGATTTTTAAATATGCATCTTCATAATATGTTTGAATTTCTCCGAAAGTACTCTTCTCCCATTCACTAATTCTAACGTAGATTTGTCTTAAATCCCTCATTATATTTTTTTTCTCATCTGCCGATATCTCTGGCTGCTTACGTTTATCAAATAATTTATTTGCCTCATGTTTGATTAAAAGGGCCTTTAAGTACATTATATGGGCTTTTTTTTCGATATTTGTAATACTTCTCGAGACTCCTTCACGCTCACAGAATTTAAATATGTTTAATGCTTCATCAAGCAACTTGTTAAATTTGTTTTCATTGTTTTTTATATAATATTTTGAATCCTGAACTTTTTGAATTGCTCTATCCATTTGCACTTCTAACTCAAATATATAATCAATTAATCCTAACTGCTTTCTTTCTGATAAAATTCTAGATTTGAAAGACATATCTTTTTCTACGTTTCTACTAGCTAAAATCCAATAGATCGCTGCTGGAATCCAAAAAAATATGCTGAAAAACATCATATTAAAAGTTCCACCAAGAAGTGAAATTAATGTATATGAAACAAGTAAGGTAATTCCTTTACTTATTTGCTCTGATAATTTAAAAAAAGAGGCTGCTGTACCTTTATGCTCAGGCATATTAACATCTATCATTACAGCACTTCTATTAGCTACCGGTCCAGCTCCTAACATTGAAGCCATTAAAGCAAATATAAAGAAAATTATATAGGTTGGATAAGCCACAAAAATTTCACCAATTGTTCTTATCATATACATAAACAACTCTTCAGTTGGAATTGGACTAGGATATAAAATATCTAAATCCACTGGATTAATTGGGCGTAAAGACAGGAGTAAAATAAGAGCAAATGGTATTGATAAAATAAGACATATAGTTGCTAACCTCACTCTATTTTTTTTATTTTTTCGAAATAATACATCTCCTAAACGAGCAAAAACACTATTACCTAGAATATATCCAATTCCAATCATCCCGGCAAATATAGTAGCAGTTTGAAGTCTTATTTCGAAGGGGATTAGATCGAAATATTGAGTTACTAACATTGAAGTAGTAAAATAAACTAATACTGTCCCAGGTACTATTGAAAAAAACCCTTGAATTATCAGATACCGATTTGTTTTTTTATTTATTATTGTTTTTAAATCTTCCTTGGAAATTCGATAACTATATTCTAAATCTAATTCTACTAATTCTAATAACTCATCTTCACTCGCTCCACGCTGAGGAATTTTTACAAAAAATAGAACAATCACTATTATAATACTTATTCCAGATAGTAAAAGGAATGGAAATCTCCATGTTAAAATTGGCCCTAGAAAAGAGGATAAACCTTGTCCTGCTCCGTTTGATATTGAGCTTAATATAGCTAATGTTCCAAACCAACCAGATCTTTCTTCTGGCGGGATGGCATCTGAAATAATTGAATAACCTACTGGTAAAACACAACCTAATCCTGCACCACTTGCAATCCTAGAAAGTACAAGCATAATATATGAATTTGATATTGCAGTAAATATCATCCCTATCGTCCATGAAAAAGCTCCAATCATGATAACTCTTTTCCTATTAATTCGATCAGTGTAATATCCCCAAAGCAATGCAAAAAAGGCACTTATTAATACAAAGAACGCATCAGGTATAGCAATCAGTGCTTCGGAGATGTAAAAATCCTCTCGAATTGCTGCATAACTGGGAATAAGCATATTAGCACATGCTGTTGATATGAAAAGTAATAGCATTACTAATATAATTGGCGCAAGATCTTTGAATTTTATAGTTGTGAGTTTAAATCGTCCAATAAGTAATTACCGTTAGGATGTATTTATAATAAATAGCACTTGAAACTTAAAAAAACTTTATAAGTTTAGAAAATAGTTAAGTGTTGCTTCTACATGAATATGTAACGTATCCAATAATTTTACTTTGGTATCTCTTTGTGTTAGGATTAGTGGCAATTCTGTACAGCCTAAAATTACGCCATCTACATCGTTATATTTGTTTATTATTTTGATCAATTGTTCTTTTGATACTTTTTTAAAGAAACCAATAACTAGCTCATCAAAGATGATTTTATCTATTAAATCTTGTTCTTTTTCAGAAGGTGTAATTACTTCAATCCCCAGTTTTTGGCAATATTGTTGATAAAAAATAGATTGCATGGTAAATTTTATTCCTAAAAGCAATAATTTTTTCATATTTTCTTGTTTTGCTTTCTCAGCTGTCGCTTTTACAATACTAAGGATTGGTACTTTTGATAATTTTATTAGGTCATCATAGACTGCATGTGGTGAGTTGGCTGCCATTACAATAAAATTTACTCCACTATTTTCCAATACATTTATACCACTCATAAGATAATCTACATATTTTGCCTTCTCACGACTTAATTCATAATCAATTACTTTTTGGAAATTTAGACTGAATATTATTATTTCAGGATAATTATAATCATTGTACTTATCAAAATACTTTTGGAGTATTGAATCATAGTATTTTATGGTGGATTCATAAGACATTCCTCCCAATATACCAATTCTTTTCATACTAATTATTCCTCCTCTTCCCTTTCCTAAACTAGATTTTTAAAAATTTATTATATCTATTATAAACTCGAAAAAGAAAACTAATAATAGATTCTATCAGTAATAACTTTTCCTTTCTCTGAAATCTGTGAACCTTCCATTTCTAAAAGTCTACGTTTCATTTTAATACCTCCTTGATATCCTCCAAGCTCCCCATTTGACTTTATTACTCGATGACAAGGAATAACTAATGGAAATGGATTCTTAGCTAGTAAATTTCCAATTACTCTTTCTCCATTTTGTATACCTAAATGGTTCGCAATTCGCTTATATGTACTAACCCAACCTCTTGGAATCTGAAAATCTGCTTGGAGCACTTTTTTTTGAATTTCGGAACATACAGTAAAATCAAGCATTTCCAAATCAAACTCTATATCTTTACCTTTTAAAAAATGTTGAATTTTTTCACCAAGAGAATTTATTAATGAAGAGGATCCTGAATTGACGCTTTGGAAAAATTTTAAGGCTTTTTTTTCTGATTTTTGTTGAGGATCACTAAGAAATATCCGCTGAAGCTGTAGATCTGGTTCCATTCCCTTCCATACAATAGTGAATGTACCAAATGGAGAAGGAAAAGTAAAGTATTCCATGTTTTGTAAGCATAATCATTTAAATTTAAATTTTTTTTAAATAGTTAAGTATAATCTTATTTTAGAAAAATTTAATCTTGGTGAGAATATCGTTGCTGTTTCCAAGGATCGGCTTTATTAGAATAACCTCCTCTTTCCCAATAGCCTAAACGATCCTCCTTAAGAAAAGTAATCTTTATTACCCATTTTGCTGATTTGTAAAAATATAGATTAGGGATAATTGGTCTAACGGGACCTCCATGTTTTTCTGGTATTGGAGCTCCCTCATAAGTCAATGCTAAAATTGTATTTTCTGCTTGTAATTTCTCTATTGGAACTGTTGTAGTAAAACCACCATCAGCACAAAAAAATTCCACATAATTGGCAGTAGCTTTTGGTTTAACTAGTTCAAATATTTTATTGAAAGAAATACCACCCCATCTTGTATCATATTTGCTCCAAGATGTAACACAATGAATATCTGCTATAATCTCTTTATCTTGAATTTTTTTTAATTCCTTCAATGTAAATCTCATTGGATTATCTATTTCCCCATCAAGTTCTAAAATATAATTCTCTCTATTAATATTTGGAATTCTGCCTTTTTGCAGAACTGGAAATCGATCCGTTAAATGTTGACCCGGAGGTAATCTTGATTTTTCTTTTTTTTCTGAATTTTGATTCATATTTGCCATTTAATTATATTAAATAAAAATCATTATAAACTTTTTTAAGAAAAATGATCATATAATAGATTTTAAAGATAGATTTTTTTACTTTTTTTAATTTTAACATGAAATTTACTCAAATTTGCCAGTATACTCCTCAAAATTTTCCGGTGGCCATGCTTTAGGAGTATTTCCAGTTCTAGTAAATAGATGATCACAACCTAAAGCCCCATTTGCTAAGGACTCGGTACGTGTTAGGCCATATCCTAGAACATTTGCTTGAGCAAAATCGATGAGACACCCAAACGGAGCATATTTTTCTGCTCCTAATTTTTTATATATTTTATGAATCGCACATTCAGATACATTTAAGCCGTAATCAAAATCTTCATTTGTGCCATCTACATATTCCATAACCCAATTATCAGGATATTTTCTTTTCAATGTATCATCACAATGCGCCTTAGCAGAATTAAGAAAAACATCATTAAAGTAAAAATCTAATAGATTCATCCCTTTCTTTTCTGCTCGTTCTATAGCATTTTTTGTTTCTATCTCCGTAAAATTAATAGCAAATTGCCCAATTTCCCGATACGTATATCCTTCCTTTTCAAGTATAAAAAACATTGCTAATAACGATACTTTATCTGTAATTATTGAGATAAATAGATTCTTTTTTCCTCCAACATCGGGAATTTTAGGTAAAAATTCTTCATACTCTTTTCGCATTCGATTGATCAAATCCTCTGATTTAGATTCATCAAACCTTTCCATTACGAGATCTTTCGCAATTTTTAGAGAATATTCAAATCTCTTCATCAAATTTGGTTTGTTTTTTAAATAATAATTTACCATTCAATATCACTTTTAATGAGATTAGATTTATTGATTAATTCAAGAGAAAGAAATCTAATTTTTAAATTTAGTTTTAAAATGTGGATTTATTGCCTAACCATTTTAAAAAAAAGAATTATAAATATTTAGTTTATATTCCCAGAGTATTATACTTGTATAGCTAGTTATACGTGAAATCATCGTTTCACGATCTTTAGGGAAGATATTTTTAAAATATTGAAGACTCTTACTGTTTATATAAAAAAATTATATCTATGTCCTTGCAAATATCCGGAAACTCGATTTATTAAAAGAAGTTAGTGAAAGTTAATGTATTTTATCTATTTTTTGATATCTTTTTTCTATCTTTTTACCACAAAGTAAAAGTTTTTATATATTTAATTTATCTTTCTTATAACGAATAGATAATATTTTATAACGAATATTATTTTTTGACAACAAAAAAAATTTGACGATTTATATAGTAATGACTAAAAATAGCTCTATAAATAGAACAATAAACAACAATGGTTTTATAATTGAAATGTACCAGGATTTTAAAGAAAAACTTGATATCGCTGAATTAGTTTTAAAAACTCTCGGTATTGAATATCATATTACAACTTATAAAACTCAGGCATCTAACTTGAGAACCTCTTTACTTAGGAAATCTTTAGCCCAAATACATGATGAATTAACTAATTTTAAAGCCTCAGGAGATGACGATAAAAGTGGAATTAATTGAAGTAGAAAAGGAGATTTATGAATCAAAAATGAGCCTATTTAGTTGGATTTATGATGAACTAGAAATTCAACCAAAAGCTATTGAACAAATCATTCATGATAAAGGTAAACAACTTCCTATAAATCTATAGAAATAATTATCTTAATTTATGCATGATTTCTAAGAGGATCAAATTCTTATCTTCCCAAAATCACAAAATTTTGTGATTTTTAGGTATATAATTTAAATATCGGCAGCTCTTACTGTCAATATATAAAGATCATTTGCGTAATTTATTATGGAAGAAAAGACAAAAATTGGTCCATTTACAAGCTATATCTTTTTTTGGATCGGTCAATTAGTATCTGTTTTTGGGTCCATAGTGGTATTTTTTAGTTTAACCTCGTGGCTATCAAGTGTTGTAGGGTATGCTATATTTGTAACCCTTGGATCCCTTTCATTTTTAATTCCCTCTCTATTGACAATATTGATAGGGGGTGTTATAGCAGATAGATTTAACAGGAAAAAAGTAATACTGTTAGTAGATTCGATTCAAGCTCTTTCAATGTTTATTATGTGGATTTTCTTTACACTAAACATCATGGAATTTTGGTTTCTTTACTTTTTTTTTGCTATTCGTTCTATATGTCAAGCATTTCATATACCAACAGAATTTGCTATTATTCCGACTATGGTATCTAAAAAACATTTAAGTAGAATTAATGGTATAGCTTTTGCCGCAATTGGATTTATTCAAATGATTAGCCCTATAGTAGGTGGACGATTATTAGCATTCTACAGCATTAAGCAAATTTTATGGGTGGATATAATTACCTTTTTAATATCTATTGTGCCTTTAATTTTGGTTAAAATTCCTTCTGTAAGGAAGGGAGAGGAAATCCACGAACAAGAATCGTTTGGGAGGCAATTTAGAACAGGATTTAAAGTTTTAATTACAGTACCAGGTCTCTTATTTTTAATTATTCAGATTTTAATTTTTAACTTTTTAATTCAGCCATTTAATTCACTTTTGTCTCTTTATTTAGTAAGTGTCCATATGGCACCTCCTATATTTATTCAACACATATCAATTTCATCTATTATTGGAATAATTATAGGCGGAATTATTATGGCGATTAAAGGCAAATGGGCATATAAAATCCCAATCATTTCTATAATGATTGTAATTCATGGAATTGCGTATGCTTTATTAGCACTTGCACCAATCAACGAGTTCTTCCTCATGATTATATGCTCAGGAATTGCGGGTTTAACTATGCCGTTTATCCACGCGTTATTATCCACAATCCTACAGACATGTGTTCCACCAGAAAAAGTAGGAAGATTATCTTCAATTAATTACCTTTTTTCAAGTGGTATTATTTATCTAGGTGTTACAGTATCAGGCTATTTAGCCTACTTTTTTGAATTAGTGCCGTTATTCTTTGTTAGTACCAGTTTATACATTATCACCACTATTTTGATTTTTCTCTTCACTGGGCTTAAAAAACTTGACTAAATAAAAGAAGTCAGTGAAAGTTAAGCTCAAATCACAATAAATAATAAGAAAAAATATATCCTCCTCCAAAAATAATAAAATTTAATTATTTGGGAATGCTTTTTAATATATATTATTGGGGTCGTGGATTAGTGGAAGATCGTTCGCTTGGCATGCGAAAGGCCGCGGGTTCAATTCCCGCCG
>JBHLNW010000066.1:0-20304 GCA_048941185.1 Promethearchaeota archaeon | reverse complement strand
TTACAAGTAAATAGGAAAAATTAAAGCTAATAATTAAACTTTTCCATAAAGAGCATTAAATTTAAAAGGTTTAATCAAAGAGGATATTTGTTTTCATGTTATTTCAATTAATTCTCCAAGATACTCAGTGGTACCAATTTTTGGTGAATGCTATTATTACTATAATAGGGAGAGCTCTGGATATGCTAAGTACGAGATATGTCAGCAAAGAATTGAAGTTAGAGACGAATAAAATAGCAAGGCGAATTGGCTGGAAAGGAATGATTTTAATGCAAATTCCAATAATTATTCTTGGATCATTAGACTTTTATTTTAGTTTCTTCATTTTTTGGTGGAGCCTATTTTTATTTGCCAATAATATTGAAGGTAGTTGGTACATAAAGCAAGCAGGAGAAGAAGCATACCAAAAAGAACTCAAAGATAGATTAAGAAAATCTAAAACATGGAAAATCTTATTAAGTGAATTATCATTGTTTTTAAAATTTACATTAGCTGGTACTTTCATACTTATATTTTTATTTGTTTTTAATGATTTTATTGCAGTTTTGTTAATATCATTAGCTTTAATTATCCAAGGTATATTTGGGACTATTAGTTCTGTAATGTATTTATTAGATTTAAAGAAAGATAAGTCTAAAAAAGAATAAACAAATATCTTATAATCACAAATATCCTTGTTCTTTAATTATACGAGAGTCTTTTTTCAACCCCTTGTATATAACGAAACCAGAAACACCAATAACTCCAACAATGGTAATCATAGAAACTATTGAAATGTAATTCATTAATGGTATTGGGATAAATAGAGAAAATGAAGAATCTTGGAATGCAATCGTATTATTAGCATAATCCCGTACTATGATAAAATAGGAGTATCTACCAGGTGTTAATTTCTCAGAGTTAATAGAAAATAATTCTTTGTTTTCTTTAATACTGTTTGATGATCCATAACAAGTATAATCAGTAAAATTATTTTTTGATAAATATATATAAACAGATTCAATCCCCGATTTATTATCATAAGTATCGATATTAAAATTAGTTATAACTGACGTTTTAGGATGATTAGGGGTATGGGTTACTCCTATTAGCTGAGGCGGATTGTTATCTGGAAGTGTTGTAAAGTTGAAATAAGAAGGTTTTAAATTATGTCCAGTAATAGTCACATTATACAACTCATTGGCTTGGGCGGGAACACGGAATTTCACTAAACCATCAACATCTGCATATGCTGTATGATATTTTCCATCAAGAGTTTTTAAATGAACCCTAGCATAAGGTATCACTTTACCATTAATATCTTTAATTGTAGTAGATACTAATTGACCTTCATAAATATCTTCAGTAAATGGATTTAATGCATATTTTGGTTTTTTGGTGTAGATATCAACCTCGGGATCACCTAAAAGACAATAAGTTAAAAGTTGTTTGCGTTCAAAATCTAATTCGGTTGAGCCCCAACTCTTAGTGAAATGATCACTATTCATGTATGCAACTTTTGAATCATAAAGAGCCCTACCTTGTTGGAACTTTTTATTAATGAAAAATTCTTTCCAAAATAATTTTGCGTTTCCACGATTTGCTTGTTCAAGATTATAATCATCTTTAAAATAAATTGTTATTCTCAATCCTCCAATGAAACCTATAGCTCCCGCATTTTCTTTTTTAATTAGATATTCTCCAATGCTGTTATCATTAATATCATAAGAAGCTATACTACAAGCATCCCCATATATTAATGAGAGATTATTAGTATTTAGAATACTATTAGCGTTTATATTAGTGTAAATAGTACCAAGAGCATCTACATACTTATAAGGATCTCCATGACCAGCAAAAATTACCGTAGAATAACCTTTATTCATCTCATTTATAAAACTTGTAGATGTTAGCGGTACTTTAGGATCTGGTGGGATATAATAGGTAGATCTCCATAAATGAGTGAAGTTCATCTCTGATGAGGCGAAATTCTGCCAAATATATGTTGTTAAAATAGACTCATCCTCTCCATCTGGAGGTTCTTGATATATAGTATCAGATATCCCCCCGGCTAATAGCATTCTATTCATCCAATCACCTACTTCCGGATTAGACTCATATTTTATTGTTTTATTTACCATAATTTCAAGTTCGTTAGCATCATTTGCAGGAAATCTCCCTACGTAAACTTCAGGATCCCATGAAATTTCATCTAATCCATATGCATTATCTGGATTGTCTGGATTGTCTGGGTTAGTCGGACTTTCTCCCCAATTTCCATCACCATCACTATCCCATGTTCCATTGAGATCAGCATAATAAAAATCTGTAGGTTTATCAAATTCTCCACCTACAGTTTCGTGTGCACCATCTACCCATCTTAAGATATCTGGGTTATAGACATATCTAATAGGAAGCTCATTGGCTCCATCTCCTGCGTCCCCTGCTAAGAGAACCCATCTTATATTTTCTTTCTGATAATACCATTTAATCATATTTCGAATTTTTTCAGCATCATCAATTCCTGGATATAAAGAAAAATTACTTAAAATAATTGTTTTAACACCTTTCTCATTTTTCCATTCCATCAATGGGGTAACAGCATCAATAAAACCTTGATTATCAGGTGTAATAATTAACATCTCGATTTTAGGGTTAAACCAGAGTTCATTTAATGAGGAATAATCAATATCAGGTAAAATAGATAATTCAATATCTAGTTCACCGTTAGAGAGTCTTGGATTTTCTAACCAATAATTTTCTGATGCATCATTAAAATTATTTGATAAAAATATAGGTAAAAGAGAAGAAAAAATTAAGAAAAAAATGAAAAGGTAGATAATTTTTTTAGGGAATAACCTAGCCATTAAATATCAAGACATTTATTTATTAATGATATATATAATAGGATATAAAGATTTAAAAATAAGAATCTAATTGTTATAAAAAAAAGTCTAATTGATATTATGCCACTTCGATTTAATTTTTGTCCGCATTGTAATGAGAAAATTGTATTTGAAATTGAACTAGGAGATATAAATCCTAGCCAATATCCTGCTCCTGTATATATCTTATGTAAGTTCTGTAATAAACTGTCAACATTTTATGTTGACAGTTTCTTAAGAGTATCTTATATAGAGCTTGATAAAAAATCGGGTGGTATCAAGACAATTAAAACGCAATGATAGATTATATAGCTTTTTTTTTAAACTCCAATATTGAATAATTTAATAAAAAATATTTACTTAATACTTCTTAGGAAATTATATACTGCTATTATAACACCTCAAAATTTAACTATCATGTCATTTGATTTAACGGATATTGGAGGTATTGGTAAAACGACTGCAGAGAAGATGAAAGCTGCAGGAATAGATTCTATTGAAAAATTAGCTAATGTTAAATTAGATGACTTAGTAAACCTAAAAATTAAGGGTGTTGGAAAAACTACGGCAAAAAGATATATTAATAGTGCAAAAGAATTGCTACAAGAAGCTGCACTTCAAGAACAACCAAAATCTAAATCAGAATCTAAACTTAAAGTAGAACCAAAAATCACTCCAAAATCTAAAGGTGAACCTTTTAATATTAAAGAATTAATAAAACAACAAGCAGAATGCAATATTGGACTTGTAGGGCATGTAGATCATGGGAAAACTACACTAGTAAAGGCCCTGACAGGAGATTGGACAGATAGGCATTCAGAGGAGCAAGAAAGAGGAATTTCAATAAAACTAGGATACTCAAATGCGTCTATTCTATATTGCCCAAAATGTGATGAGTATATAACATATTATTTAGCTGAAAAGGCAAGAGAAAAAGGAGAATCTCGATTTTTGTGCCATCAATGCAAAGGACAGTTAGAATTCAAACGAAATATTTCATTCGTTGATGCTCCTGGTCATGAAATCTTAATGGCTACGATGTTAAGTGGAGCATCATTGATGGATGGAGCATGTTTATTAATTGCCGCTGATGAAAAATGTCCTCAACCTCAAACAAGAGAACATTTAGAAGCATTGCATATAGCTGGTATAGAAAAACTTATTATCCTGCAAAATAAAATTGATGCGGTATCACGAGAGCAGGTAATAAAGAACTATCAAGAAATAAAAAAATTTATAAAAGGAACTATTGCTGAAAAAGCCCCCATTATTCCAATTTCCGCAGTATTTGGAGCAAATATAAGTTTAGTTTTAAAAGCATTTCAAAATATTATTCCTTCTCCTGAACTTAGTGATGGAGATTTCCAATTTTTAATAGCAAGATCTTTTGATATAAACCGTCCAGGAAAAGATATCAATAATTTGCAAGGGGGTGTAATCGGTGGTTCTGTCTTAAAGGGGAAGATAAATGTTGGCGACCAAATTGAAATTCGTCCCGGTTTAAGAGTCAAAGATAAATATAATCCATTAAAATCTACGGTTGTAAGTATTAGCCAAGGAAACAACTTATTGGATAACGCCAAACCAGGTGGGCTTATAGGTTTAGGCACAAAATTAGATCCTGCTTTAACTAAAGGTGATCACTTGATTGGGCATTTGGTTGGAAAACCAGATACACTACCAGATATTTTAGATGAAATAGAATTAAAAGTAACTCTTTTGGATAGAGTAATTGGAGTTGAACAAATGCTTCGGGTACATTCTATTAAACATAATGAAAAATTATTATTGGTAGTAGGAACAGAAAAGACAGGTGGAACAGTAACAAAAATCTTAAAAAATAGTGTTATTTTAAAACTAAATCCTCCAATATGCCCTCCAGAAAACTTTGTTTATGCAATTTCAAGAATTATAAACAGACGTTATCGATTAATAGGGTATGGAGAGACTGTAAATGCTGATTAAAATAAGAGTCAAAATAGTCTATATTTATCCATTATGAAGAATATGAAATAAAAACTTCACGTATTTTCCCTCTTATTAGAGATAATGACTGATCTACACCTTGAAAAACTTTTTCTAAGGCTTGAATTACCTCTATTTCGTTATTTGGGTTATTTGATCTTGTTAAACTTTGTCTCGTTTCATATAATATCAAAGTATCGGAAACTTTAGCAAGAAAGTGAAGTATTATTTCAGCAATTATATTTGTTGATAAATTATCATGATTTTTTATTTCTTTAATTTCATAGAATATCTCATTCATAATTCTTCTATCTAAATAAACGAGAAAATCGTCTATACTGTCACAGAAGATTACAATCAATTTTTTTATCGTTTCTTATTTTTTATATAAAGAATTATACCAATCAATACAATAACTACATTTATAAGACCAAATACTAATAACCAAAGAGGAAAGTGAGGATAATTAGTATAAATATAATTAATATAATTTTCTGTGCTTACCATCGATTCTTTTATAAAAATTCCATTAAAATAAACTCTAACTGTATAATTTCCATAAGGAACTTCGTTTAATGTGATTGCGCCATTTTCATTACTAGTTCCTGGATTTATAGGCTGAACGCTATCATTGGACATGTATGTTCCGTATTGAACACCGAAATAGAAAATCTCTGCATTTGCGCCAATTAATGGCATTTTAATACTGTCTGTAATAACAAGTCTTAAAGTTCGATCTGATTCATATTTAATAATAAAAGGACACGTTTCTCCGGGTATTAAATAAGGTAAATTTATTTCAATTCCCTCTCTACCCGTAATTGAGCTATTCAAATAAAAAAAATCAACATTTCTATCAAATTGTGAAGAACTACTTTTAACTTGATCAATAAAAATAGTGTATTCATATAATATTAAATCCGTGACATAGATATGCTCAGGTCCAGCAATTAAGGATGGGAAATAGATTCTTTCACGTACATTTCTCAAAGAGACAAGTCTATCTATCGCCCAACTCTTGTTTACAGAATTATTGAATTTTATGGTGAATTGGGAAGTAAAATTTAATAAAGCAATACTGCTATTAGCTAAAAAATGATCTGATAATAAAATATCAATCGAATTATCTGGATTTAAATGAGTACCTATGTTAACTAATATGTCATTTAACATTAGACTATGTTCCTCAAGTTTATTCTTATCAGGTAAATTCATTGTTAATGCTATATCTATATCATCAGCTGGTACATTATTTTGTTGTATAGTTTGACCATATTTTTTTCCTAATAGGATAAAACTGTATTGAAATTGTGCAGTAATGTTTTGTTCTACTTCCTTAATTAATAAATCTTGATCAGGATATTGAATTATATCCCATGATTGCACAGTTAAATCATATTCCCATATTAGATACATTTGAAAATTAAAGATAGGACCTTTTTTAAAATAATTTTTATAATAAAAAACTATAAAGTCATCACTATCGTAAGTAAAATCTGTTTCATCTAATTTAATAGTGTCAGTTCCATTATTTACATAAATTTCATGCAATCTACTTGGTGCTAAACGAGAAAAATAAACTAAATATCCTGCTTGTGGATTATTGTAATCCACTGATAACGTTTCGTTCAATTTTACAGTTATTATTTTTCTATCTATGATATTTTCATCTAGATTATCCTGTATTGCCGGTCCTATTGTTTCAATAAATCTGAAGTCAGTTCGCGAGACACTATATGCTCCTGAGTCATAATCTTCCTTAAGAAGTGGATAGCTATCGTTTTCAAGAAAGAAGCCTATCTCTAATCTACTGAGGTCAATATCATTTACCGTGATATTTCCAAGAGAATACTTCTCTTCAGTAAGGATTGGTGTATAATCATCTTTAGAGATTTGACTTGGTATAGGTGAGGGTTCATAATTTGATAAGCTAGAATTAAAATTAGCATTTTCAAATATTATCGGAATTAAGAATAAAGATATAACTAAAATAATTAGATAACTCTTTTTATATTTTCTTTTGCGATTCCGATCTTTATTGGGCATCTTAAATCTTATCTTATATTTAGAACAGAAAATTAAAATAAATTAAATAATTTTTCTATAGAATTTATAGCTTAACTATTTTGCTTCACAATTCAAAATTAAATCGGAATATTTATAATTCTAGAATTTATTTGGAATTTAATAGTTTGCAAAATAAGATAAGAATATTAAAACATATCATTTTGAATAATCACTTTATTGGATTTTAATGTTGAATTTATAATTACGCTAAAAATAATGGTTTATATGGCCCATCAACCAGACAAAACTAAATTTCTTGAAGATTTCAATCGAGCCGTAGATGAGTTCATTGATCATTCTTTTACCCATGTTATAATCATTTCACATAACGATGCTGATGGAATAAGTTGCCTTCATATAATCCAGAATTTATTATATAAAATGCATATTAACAATGATTACTTTATTTATAATAGATCGATTTCTTGGGAGAATTATCTAAAAGGTATTTTATCAAGTAGACAGACTGAAAAAAATGCTTTTATATTTACTGATGTGGGCTCTAATTTAAAAGAATTAATCCCAATAATAAGGAATAGAAAAGAAATTTTTTTTATTCTTGATCACCATGAAGTCGAAGATGATATAAATTTTGATAATTTACCCGAAAATCTATTCTTTATAAACCCAACTATTTATGGATATGATGGTCTTGAGCATATTGCTGGAGCTACTTTAACATATATGTTTGCAAAACAAGTAAATTCATCTATAATAAAACAAGGATGGTTAACAGTTATCGGTATTGCTGGAGATTCATTAAAGCCGATGGATAAATTACAATCATTTAACAGAGAGGTGTATGAGAGTCTAGTAGATGAAGAACTCATCGAAGATAAAGAAGGTTTGGTTTTATTTGGGAGTATGTATGAATCTGTAAAGAATGGTTTAAAATATAGTATTTTACCATTCCTCAATTCCTTTGGAGGAGAGTCAGATCAGAAAATCAATTCATTTTTGAATACAATACATATTGATCCAAGAAAAAAATTAGTTGATTTAAATGAATCAGAAATTAAATTGATTCAAAATGAAATCGGTATTAACACATTTGGACATTATGCTTTATTACCTCATAAATCAGGATTATTAATGTTTGCTTTTGAACATGCACTTTTATTGAATATTTTATGTTTCAAGAATATTAGCGCGGCAATTTCTATAATTCAGCTAAAATCTATAACTCGTTATGCCAAGAGTTTATATTCTGAATATATTGAAAACCTTTCTAGTAACTTAAGAGCACTTTCAGATGAAATACCTCAATTTGAAACTGAAAAGGCAATTTTTATTGAAGTAAAAGGAAAAATACCTCCAAGTAACTGGTCTGATACAGCTAGTTTTACTGCTGTAAATGAGTTATTTAATCCAAACAAAATCTTGCTTTTAGGAGGTCTTGAGAAAAAATCAGGCACAATTAAATTGAGTGTTCGATGCTCAAGAAAATATCTAGAAAATAATAAGACAAATGGAATAAATAAAATTATAACAAATATAAAGAGAGAATTTGGGGGCGTAGGTGGAGGTCATAAATTAGCTGGGGGAATTAGATTGTCAAAACCATCTTATAATCTTTTAAAAAACAGAATAGATGAATTCATTTAATATCTCAATATAATCTGTTTCATAAATGAAATTTATAGAAAAACACTCAGAGACTATTTATATTATAAATGTGAATGTAAAAACTAACTGCAAAAATCAAAAAGTTGTTCATAATGGCAATTTTTTGACGATTTCTCTAAGATCAAAACCAATACAAAATAAAGCAAATAAAGAATTAATCAATTTATTAAAGGGGAGATTAAACATTTCATCCAATCAAATTCAAATTATTTCTGGCTCAAAGAGTCGAGATAAAGTTATTAAGCTTAATTTTTTAGAAAAAATTAAAGAACATGAAATAATAAAAAAACTAATTGATTGAATTAACTCCCAATTTTTTTCATCTTCCCACATTTTAAACATGTTATGAAATGCGTCATCCCTTCATCAGCTCTACGTGTCTGTCTTGTTTCTAAATGTGCTTTATCGTATCCACATCTAGGGCATTTGAAATTTTTAATCGTACTTCTCAGGTTTTTTTCTTTCCATTCTATAACATCACTAAAATTCGTAACTTCATTCCTAATGGAATGCTCTATTTTAGTAGTAAGTTTATACGCTTCAGATTTATCTTCTTTAAAAGGTTTTGTTGCTCCACACTTACACTTGAATACTTTCTTTCCATTCGAAGTTGAAGGTAACATCATTCCTCCACATTCATCGCAGAATTCCATAAACTACAAAACCTCAACTGATGTAATAAATTTAGCTTCCTTAAAAATAATAAATTATTCCTATCAAATAATTTTTTTGAATTTAAAATCTTAACCCAAATAGCAAAGCACAAAATATTACTCCAGAAATAAGATCGGCTGTCGTACCAGGATTTAATTTGCCATTTCTTGTTTGAAGTTCATTATCTAATTCCATTGTTAATTTTAAACCTTTTTCAGACGATATTCCGCCATATTCTAAAATATTTGATGCTGCCTTTGATATATATAAAGCTAATTCTCGTCCAGATTTTCTAATAACTAAAGTATCTGGATTTAGAGATAAAAGTTTAAGGTAAGTATTTACTGTTGCAATATTTATATCCTTAAATTGATTATAAGTTTTTACAAAATAAGGTACACCTTCATCTAAAATTATGTTAAATCCAGTTGAATATTCTAAACTTATCAAATCATAATCTTCTGAAAGTTTAAATATTTTTTTTAGATTTATTTTATCCCTCCTTAAATCATCAAAAGATTCTTCATTATTGATATCATATTTTTTAATCTTTCCTAAACCTCCTGGATTACAAAATCTAATCGCTTGATAGAGATTTATCGTATCATTAACAGATGAGTTTTCAATTATTTTGATTAGGAAGCTTTTCAAATCACTTATGGTCATCTGATGTTTTTTCATACAAATTATGGATGCTACGGCTAGCGGGGCTAATATTAATATATGTCCTAATAAAACATTTCCTCCATCTTGCCATCTTATCATTTCTTCAGCTGCCCTCTTAAAGAATTCGCCTAATTTAATTGTTTTATAATCCTCTTCATTCTCAAAAGATTTAGGAAAATTTTTCTCACATAAAACTCTAAAAATTGGATGAATGGCAACAATTCCAGCCATAAAGTGTTCAAATCTAGTTTTTCTAAAATTTTGCGTACGATGAACATTTCCTGGTTTGGGCCAACCTACAACCTCTAAAAGGCTAGCTAAACTCAAACATGTTAATAAATCATCTAAGGATTTGATAGATATTCTATAATTTTTTTCTTCCAAAGACACATCTAAATATATTTTTTAGATTATATAACTATATTGGAGGAGGAAAAGATTTAATAATAAGCTAGTTCAATAATTTTCTTTTCTTTCACAGTATATCCATCAGATTCAGAAGTTTTATATGAAATTGGTCTGAAATCATTGTGCAATCCGTTTTTATAAAGAAACTTTTTAATTCTAAGTTTTAATGCTCTTTTAGACAGTTTACTCGGCATTTCTACGTTGATATTATTTCCATTTCGTTCTAACGTAATCTGGGGTAACGCTTCAGATAAAAATCTAATTAAATCAAGAACATGTTGTTCACTTTTAAAACTTAACTCCTTAATGTTGATAGTAAAAGATTTTATTTCACTCATAGTATTATCACTCTGTAATATAATTAAAAATATTATTAATTTTTTATGGAAATCTTCCCATAATATTGAAACTAATATAGAAATATTTTATTCTTCCATAATCCTAACCTATAGCATGATAGTGAAGCATAGAATGATGATAATACCTTGGTGCTATAATATATGCTAAGGGTCTTCTCCTTATGTAAGTTTCTAAATCCCTTTCAAAGAAAGAGTAGAAACTAAGATGTATTGTAGGAATTATTAAATATTTCCATTTATCCAATTGTTCATTGGAGATATCATCTTCTATCATTAATACATTGGGATTTGAACACATTAAAATAGCGTATTCCATTAATTCTGGAATAAATTTTGCACTTTGGGCTTTTAATATGTTTGATTGTGCCCGTAATAACACTCTCCAAGTCTCTTCAGAGTCCCAAGGGAATAATGAGGAAAGAGCTGAAAAGAACTTAGTACCTTCAGGTATGTCTTCAATAATTTCATGAAAATAATTGTAAGCGTCTAAATTAGTTGAAAATGCTAGAATTAACAATACAAATATCATTTCTTCATCAATATCTTGCTTTAAATGCTGATAAAGAATTGTGTTTTTACCAATCATCGGTAAATCTCTTTGAAAATCTATGAAAATTCCAAGATTATTATAAAATTGCATAATAAAATTTCTATTTCCTTCATTTTTTGAACTCCATACTGTAAATAATTTACCCAATAACGAGATAACAGTTCTTATTTTGTGAGTTGATATATTAGCGTTATTAAGCATTTCATGAAGCATTCTTTTATGTTCATTTTTAGGATACTTATAGTTAAATTCACTTTCAATAATCTTTGCATCTTTATTAGTCCTTGGAGGAATAATTTCTGGATGATTCATAAGATAAAATGATAATTTCATCATCCTTTTCTGTGCATTGTTATAATTAAATTCCTTTAGAGTGATATTATTCATAACACTCATCATATTTATCATATCTGTATTAAGAATGTATAAAGCCCATAATGGGGAAAAATTACTGGTTCTCATTATATTTCCAATATTATTGATAAGCATTGTGAATATTTCATCTAAATTCTTTAACACAATTATCAAGTCTTTTAATTCTCGAGGATAGAATCTCCTCCGAGCTTTTATTTCGTCAATCATCGTTTCGCCTATAGGAGTAAGGAAAACTCTCACTCCATTCACTTTTATTGCTCTTTCATAAGATTCAATCTCGATATTAAGCTTTAACAAGTCCTCCTTCAATTTTTTTAGATCTATTTCTTTTCTCTCTATAAATTGATGCAAATCAGATATGTCATTTTTTAATCTTGCTCCTTTTCCAATTTTTAAATGAGCAAAAAATCTGAATATCGTTGATACATGGTTATAATCACCCTCCAATGACACTAAATTTTGATAAGCTTGTCTTATATCATTAGAGATCTTCACATATGTGTTTTTTAAACTTTTTAATTCGTTGTCTCTTGTAAGTTTAGGAATATTTGATTTGAATTCTAAAATCAAATGATTTTCAATTAATTCAGAAATCTCTTCATATGAAGTTAATATATCCTTTTTATCTTTTATGGAGCTTAATATTTCTAAAGCTCTTTCACATCTCATGCTTGATCCACCTTCTCTAATATTGGTATTTCAACCGATGGTAATTCATTACCCTCTACTATTATTGTTAAATTTTCATTTTTATTTTCTACAGTAGTAAAAAAATCTTTATTTAAAGCTTCATAAATAACTAATGCTAGCTCTTCTCTTTGTCTTGACCAATTTATTTGACGTTCTTCTAATAAATGGCGATAAGAGTCGATTTGAACTAAAGCATAGAGAAATTCGTAAATTAATTTCTGCCACTCTTTTTTCTGAGTTTTCTTATATTCATCCATAGATATTTTTTTCCAAATAAATCCTTCAATGTCTGCAAAATGAATTGTTCCATCTGGTGCTACAATACAATCTTTATCTAACCAGACATCTTGATAATATATACCTTTAATATCATTTCCTTCAATTATTGCAGATCTTGTATAAAGGGTTAGAAGAGCAATTCCACTTTTTATAAAATTTAACTCAAAATTTTCTGCCCGTTCTATGGTATCAATCTCAAATAAATGAAAAATAGAACTTGGATTAGCAATAACATTAGATGATTCAAAATATAAGCGAACATTTGAAGGAACTAAGCGTAAAACTTGATAGAAATGATCTTCATATGTCCTAAACCAAAAGAATTTCCTAGCTACGTCTTCAATATCTTTTGGTAACTTAATAACTGCTACTGCGGGGCAAATATAAGCACCATTAATGCAATCTAATTTTGCAATTCTAGAAAAGTGTAATTCATCAAACCCATTTATAAATCCTTGAGCACCATATGGACTTTCACCCATCCAAGATTCCCCCATTATGAATCCTAGACCAGTAGATAACTTCTTAATACTATTTATATATTTTTTTTCTTGACATGCGTTTTTTATTTTACTAGGGTTCAATTTTCCTCCAAAAAACATATCTTCATAAGCTCCACAGCCTTTTATTGACAAGTAAAGGATTTTTCCTCCAATTTCGATAAAATTTTTTGGAATTATTGCATTTCTATTTTCATCTCTAATTGCTGGTTGCGCTTTATGATTAAATCCATGAAACTCGGCAGTAGCTGGCCCCAAATAGCAAGAATACCAATCTTCCTGTAATTTAAATTGCTCATTAAATTCGATAGCCTCAGCTTCGACTTTAAATAAATTAAAATCAATAGAATTTATCAAATTTTGATGATAAAATGTATTATAAGTTAAAGATTCATTCAATAGCGTCTCACCTTAACTTTAGGCATTCTTTTACCTAAAAGGTATATTTTACCTATAATTTGAGCATTATAATCATCATATATATTTTTGGCAGGACTATTCCATTCTGCAATTTCTGTGATCGCTCTCGTGCATCCCATTTCCTTAAGTGCTGAAAGACGTGCTAATACAAGCATTCTTCCAATTCCATGATTTCTAAAAGCTGGATGGACATAAAGACCATATAGCCATCCAGTTTCTTCCCCTGGAGTAGCGAAACCTACACCTAATATTATTTCATTAGCTATAGATTCTGGTTTAGGATAATTACTTTTAACTAAATCAATCATTATTGAATCAATCCAATTTTCTGTCCTTAATGCAATAGCTCCAACTGCGATATCATCCTTATGTGATTTAATGACCCATTTAGCATACTTTTTACTTTTTTTACCCCTGTCTTCATTTGCAATCATTTTCATAATAGCATCTAAATGTCTCTCCTCAACAGGCTTTATATGAGCAGTATCAAAACTTAGGTCTTTTTGCTGTAAATTATTAATTTCAAAGATATGATATCTTTCGATTGTTCGAAATCCCCGTAAACCTCTTCCAATTTCAGTAAATACATATTTTACTTTAGTATACTTTACCATATCTCCTATGTGGCTTCCATAGAATGTACCCGCTTTTCCATTTGGTTCTATAAATCCTAATCCTTCTACGATTCCATTTCTATGAGCACTTACAATTCTTTTTTCATGAGATCTCGCTCTAACTAAATAGGAAGGGATCATTTCTGAATATGCAGATGGTATATCAAATTTTTCAAATTGAGGCAGATTTCTTTCAACAATGATTTCTGTATTTCCTTTTAGAACTATTCTTGATTTCCAACGGAGGTTTTCGTATATTACATAAAACAAAATAACAAAAAATAATATAGGAGACCAATAAGCCAAAAAGTAAATTCCAAAATTAAAGGGTCTCAGATAACTAGAAGAGGTAATAAATATATAGGAATTTAATTTAAATTTCGACCAATACCCTGTATCTCTATCATAACCATCGTCTACTTCTGAATAAATTTCTCCTATCAAATAACCCTCCTGAGTAAAAAAATTATTTACTTCATAATAAGCATCAAACTCCCCATATGTATCATTTCTAAAATAGGAGCCCTTGCTATGAAGATTCTTTCCACTGAAAGGCATTAGATGGCCAACCCAAATAAGATGCTCTCCACTAATTACATTATATGAAGTATCGAGAATATCATATTGAGATGCTGTAATTCCTCCAGGAATATGAAACCAAACATTCATGCCAGTTGTATTAAGGACATCTTGATCAGTTCCCCATATGTATGCTCCATTTACTAACGAATATGAAAACACATAATAATCTATGTCACGTTGGGAAGTCCCGTAGTAGTTTTCAGAAAATTTCCATGAAACTCTAGCTGTTACATTAGCAAAATTTCCGTTAAAATCAACAATATAATAACCTTTTGCTTCAAAAGTTTCCTTATATCCATCGTACCATCCTCCTGTTCCTGTTAACTCCCAATTATAAAGATATTCAAATTCAAGGTCATGAGATGTAAATTTAACACCTAAATATGGAATACCAAATAATTGAACAAAAATAGACGATATTACTAATATTATTATTACTAATGTTCTCTTTCTTATAATTTTAATACAGCTCCTAATGATATTAGATTATATTTTGTGATATTATTAATAAATATCTTAATTTAAAGAGTATTAATATTGAATTTCATATACAGCTAGATACAAATTTAAACCTTTAAATGTATATATAGGAATTAAATAATTAAATCTATATGAATTAACTTGAATATATAAAATATAAAAGTATGTATACTAAAAACTATTAAATCTAGTTAAAACCTAAATGATAAGAAGAGGGATAAATTGGTACATTATATAAACTTGGACTACGATCCAACTGATAATGATTTAATTGCAATGTATTATGTAGAGATTTCACCAGAATGTAGGAATTTACAGCAAGCCTCTGAAGAAATCGCAAAGGAAAGTTCGATTGGCACCTGGACAGAAATTTCAACTTTATCCCCTGAAATTGCTAAAAGACTTAAACCTTCGACATTTTATATCGAACCCGATAAAAATATAATAAAAATTGCTTATACTAAAGAACTTTTTGAGGCAAATAATTTACCACAGATTCTGAGTGCTATTGCTGGCAATATTTTTGGTATGAAAGTGGTAAGGAATTTACGATTATTAGATATAAGTTTTCCAAAAGATATTATCAGTACCTATAAAGGCCCTAAATTTGGAATTGCTGGTATTAGAAAATTGACTCAAGTGAAAGACAGGCCACTTCTCGGCACTATTGTAAAACCGAAAGTAGGATTAACTGAAATTGAACATTCAAAAGTGTGTGGAGAAGCATGGAGTGGTGGACTAGATATTGTAAAAGATGATGAAAACTTAACAAATATGACCTTTAACAAGTTTGAGAAAAGAATAATAGAAACATTAAAAATTCGGGATAAAATTGAAAAGAAAACTGGAGAAAAAAAGTTTTATATGCCAAACATAACAGCACCTCTTAGTATTATGAAAAAACGAGCTGATTTTGTTTTAGAAAATGGTGGGGAATATGTTATGGTGGACATTGTTACAATAGGATTTTCTGCTTTGCAAGAAATTCGAGATTATCTTGATAATAAAGATCTCGTAATTCATGCACATAGAGCTATGCATGCTGCTTTTACTAGAAATAGAAAACATGGAATGACTATGCTAGCATTAGCTAAGTTAATGAGACTTCTTGGTATGGATCAACTTCATACTGGAACTATTATTGGTAAAATGGAAGGGGACAAAGGTGAAGTTTTAGAAATTAATGATGTTATTACAAAACAGAAAGTTAAAGGGAATAATTCAACTTTGTTGGATCAAGATTGGGTTAATCTTAAACCAATTCTTCCTGTTGCTTCAGGAGGATTAAGTCCACTACATATTCCTGAATTATTTGGAATATTGGGTAAAGATATGGTTTATCAATTTGGAGGAGGATGTCATGGCCATCCTATGGGAACTAAAGCGGGAGCAAAAGCAATTAGACAAGCTGTTGATTCAGTTTTAGAAGGTTATGAAATAGAAGATTACTCAAAAAAGCACGTAGAATTAGCGAAAGCTATTGAAAAATGGGGAAAAAAATAATTTTAAGTAATTCAGACCATTTCTGGATAAAATTTCTCAAAATAATTTGATACATGACTGCTAGCAAATATACCTGCTTCAGTAATTAAACCATCGATATACCTTCTACTTACTGTTTCGAATGCAGGGTTTAATATTTCAATTCCTTTTGGATGATCTGCCCATATTTCTTCGGGGGCTCTAATTTCAATTGTTTCCAATATTCCAAGATTGGTTTCTGGATTGTATTTTAATAAAGGAGATGCAACATAAAAGGGAACATGTTCTTCATGTGCTACCAATGCTAATAATCTTGATCCGATTTTATTAATAATAGTCCCCTCAGAAGTAATACTATCTGCTCCAATTAATATTAGATCTACCTGATAATGCCTTACAGCCCACCTCATTGCACTATCGATAATGTGAATGACTTCAATACCCGCTTCTAATAATTCTTTTGCTGTTTTTCTACCTTGCAATCGAGGTTGGGTTTCTGTGTTAATTACTTTAAAATCCTTACTTTGCCTTTTAGCCTCTAAAAGAATACCAGTAACGAGACTTGAATGACAATGAGTCATCACACTAAATTTTTGACCTTTTGGAGGAAAACGTCTAGCTCCTATTTCTGCAATTCTCTTTTTTGATTTTTGAAGCATATCATGATATAAATTCTTATACTTCTCAATAATATCAGAAATGTATTCCGGTATTATGGTATCTCTTTCTTGTTCCAACTTATTCATTATAAATTTTAAGCCATTTTTCATTGCGGGTTCAGTTGGTCTTGTATCTATTAAGATATCCCTCGCTTCGTAAAGTTTTTTGAAACATTGACTAACATTTTCACATTTTATTCTTGTAGCATAATCGCTTAAAAAACTAATAGCACTAATAGCTATGTTACTAGCACCCTGTATCTCTAATGATTTAATCTTTTGAGCATCTTTTAATAACTGTTCCATATTTAGATTCCACCATTATTATTATGATGATTTAATTATAGATTTGTACAATTTAATATTATAGTAAATTGCATTATTCCTCTGTATGCTCTTCATCATCTAATTTATAATCCTCTGTATCAATTTCAACAAAAAAACGTCCGATATAACCACAGGAGCACTCATACATATCAGGCGCGAGCCAACCTGAAACATTGAAAGCATTTTTTAAATTGGGTTCTTTGCATTTAGGACAGATCTTTATTTTTACCATATTTTATAACACAGTCTATTGAATTTTTTTTTAATTTTATTTTTTATAAATCTTACATACTAAGTAAAATTATAATTTATTACATTTTTAATTAGAGGATATTTTTTTATAAAATGGGGATAATATGGCAAATACAGTAGTCTCAAGAAGTATCGGAATGGATTTCATTTATCTTGACTTAATTTTTCTATCAATTTGGATCTTCTTTTTAATAAGGAAGAAATATTGGTTATCTATTATTTGGGGTTTATGTGGGTGGTTGATCTATATTTTTACAGATTATATATTATGGTATTTAATTACCCAAACAAGGAGCTATACTGGTCCAATAGATCCATTTATATTTTTCTTATGGTTTTGCTTTTCACCCGGATTTGTTCAATTTTCTTATGTGTTTGCTATGTTTGAAAAGAGGAATCGTAATGATTTGATTTTCTATACATCACTGTTTTATTTAGGATGGATTTTTGTTGCAGCTGGCTCTCAATTAATTCCAATAGATGATAGACTTATTGAAGTATCTAGAGATATGAACATTGCAAATCAACGATTTAATGAAATTATAATGGTTTTAATTAATATTGGGATTGCTCTATTTTTATATCTAAGAAAAAAGTTAAGATTAGAAGATATATTGTATATATTTTTAGTTGGAATTCTTGTTGAGTTTTCTTTAGAATTCAGTTTAGCAATTTCAGGTATCCGTCAGGCACAGGGGCTCTGGAGTTTAGAATTATTGATTATAAACACTCTATTTGAGTTCAATTTAGGTATAGTATTGATGTATTTATTATGGGTTCCTTTTAAGATCAAAAAGTATGGTCATTATTATTTTCAGATGAGTTATAAGGATATCAATAATATCAAGACTAATTTTGACGCCGTAACGTCTATTTGTAAAAATCAGTCTTTAACTCGAAACAATATGAAAGAATACTCTAAATTGTATAAACTAAAAGACTTCCTATCAGATATTAACTATTATTGTATCACTTACGGAACTGAGGATATTAAACAAGAATTAGAAAATGATATTAATTCCTATTGGAAATAGTTCTTCTCTAAATTTATAGGGTTATTAATATAACAATAAAGTATTAATCTCTCTTAATATAAATGTAATATAGGCTTAAGTTTTAATTACAAGGTCTAAATAATCCTATAGAGTATGCCCAACTTACAATTACAAAGAAAAAGTCTACCAAATGAACCTGGAGTTTACTTATTTCTTGACAATAATAAATCTGTTATTTATATTGGAAAAGCGTTAAATCTTAGAAAGAGAGTCAATCAATATTTTACAAAATCTCATTATAATGATCCCTATTATGAAGAAAAAATCAATGAACTTGTAAAACACATTAACTCTATCGAATATTTTGTAACTGAAAATGAGAAAGAAGCTTTACTTTTAGAGAACATCCAGATTAAAAAGCATCTACCTCGATTTAATGTGATTATGAGGGATTCCAAGACCTATCCTTGGGTCGCTATTTTTTACTCTGAAGATTTTCCTAGGATTCGCGTGCTTAGAAATCCTGAAAAATATTCACAAAACAATATGTTTATAGGGCCCTATACAGATAAAAAAGAAATTATAAGGATTTTAAGAGATTTAAGAAAAATATTTCCCTACTGTTCATGTAAAAAACCCATTACAAGAAAAAAAAGACCTTGTCTATATTATCAGTTAAAATTATGTCCAGGCCCATGTTTTACCGATTTAGCAAAAGAAGAATATAGAGACAATATTAAAAGGATCGAACTGTTCTTAAAAGGAGAAACCAGTGAGCTACAAAAACAAATTCAAGGTAAAATGGAGTCAGCAGCAAAAAATCAAGAATTTGAATTAGCTGCTTTTTGGAGAGATAAATTATTAGACATTGATCGAGCAACAGATCCACAACATGTTTTTCTAAATCATGATGTAAATAAAGATATCATTGGATATCATTCTGCGAATAATTATATTGCACTTGTTATAATCCATATTAGGGAAGGTAGGATAACGAATAAACATTCTTTTAATTTTGATTTAAGAGAAAAATTAGTTTGTAAAGATGAGTTATTCTCTTCTATTTTAGAGCAGTATTATCAAGAATTTAAAACGCAATTACCAGATGTAATTATTATCGCCAAAATGAATAAAAAATTTGAGATTCTAATTAAATATCTGAAAGATTTGAAATCAGAAATAATGATAAGACCCCCAAAAGATGATTTTGAAGAAAGTCTCATTCGTATCGCAAATAAAAATGCAAAAGTTGTTGTCAATCAGAATATTCAAATGGAACAAATTAAAATGGATGAAGAGAATTATAGAGAAGAAATTTTAAAAGAAGCTAAAGAAATTTTAAACCTGCCAAAAGAACCAAGGATTATAGAAGGATTTGATATTTCTAATATCGAAGGCACTGACGCAACTGGTTCGATGGTTTACTTTTTAGAAGCAAAACCATATAATAAAAATTATAGGCATTTTAAAATTAAGTCTAAAACTACTCC
>JBHLNW010000065.1:0-20380 GCA_048941185.1 Promethearchaeota archaeon | reverse complement strand
CATGAAGCACCTGTGTATGTATCTTGGGGAATTGGAAATAGAACAGCATTATTACGTGTCCCAGGTTATGAAAATTCAACTAGGATTGAGTATAGAGCTGGTGATGCAATGATGAATATTTATTTAGGAAGTGCTGTACTGCTGGCAGCGGGTTTAGATGGAATAAAAAATAAAATTGAACCAAATCAGCCCACTTCTAAGAATGTTGATTTATTAACTAATGATGAAAGAAAGGATCTGGCAATAACTAAGCTTCCAGTAAGTTTGGAAAATTCCTTGACATCATTTGAGAAAAGCAACTTTATTAAAAAGACCCTAGGAAAAGAACTTATGAAAATTTACTTGGATTTAAAATATAGTGAGCTCCAAGAATATGAACTGGCAAAATCAAATAAAAATGAGAAGGATTGGGAGCTAAATAAGTATCTTTTCTGGTAATTTCATAATTTGAAGGAAATGTCTAATTAATATATCGAGACTCTTTTTTGGGAGAATTTTTTTATACTTTAATTTTCTATAATGTAATAATAATCCAATTAACCAAAAACTTTTATTAAGGCTACAAAAAAAACAAATATGGAGGGATAAAAATTTCAGAAATTATATTTATTATAGGGATACTTATTGGTGTTTTTTTGTTTATCATTACTATATGGCTTCTTACAGGCTTCAAAACGGCAACTGAATATAATCGTTTGATAATTTTTAGATTTGGAAGATATAAGAGAACGATTGGTCCGGGGATTGTTTATGTATTACCCCTAATAGAAAAATCGATGATTGTCGATATACGAATAAAAACTTTAGATATTGCTAAACAAGATATAATAACTAAAGATAATATTCCAGTCACAGTGGACACAAGCGTTTTTTATAGGGTTGTAAATCCTCAATATGCAACAACAAAGATTGAAAATTATATGAGAGCTGTATTTAACTATACACAAGGAGCTTTAAGAGATGTTATCGGAGCGATGGAATTAGATGAGGTTCTAACACAAAGAGAAACAATTTCAAAGGAAATAAGAACTGTTGTTGATGAAGAAACAAGAGAATGGGGTATTGAAATAACCCAGATCAAGATTCAACAGATAGAATTACCAGAAAATATGAAAAGGGCTATGGCTGTGCAAGCAGAGAAAGAACGTGAGAAACGAGCTACAATTATCGCTTCTGAAGGAGAATTTGAAGCTGCGAAGAATATTGCAAAGGCAGCAGAGTTGCTAGCTCAAAATCCAGCAGCAATCCAGTTAAGATCTTTACAAACAATTCAAGATATTTCTCATGAGCCTAGTCAAAAAATTGTAATATTTATGCCATCAGATATCGGAAACCTTCTTAAGAAGTTGTAGAAAATTGGATCACCAATAGGTTAAGTGAAAGGAAACTATAATTACAAATTTTTTTTATTTTTCATTGTTTTCTCATAATTAATATGCTAAAGGCGATAAAAGTGATAAGAACTGTTAATAATTTAATGGTTGGGTTTATAAGAGAATCACAAACTAGGACTCGGTATGAAATTTATGCTGATGTAGCAAGGAAAGAGAAATATCTTCTAATTTCAAATACTTTTAAAGAATTTGCTAATCAAAAGAAAGAACGTGCAATTTGGTTTTATAAATTCTTAGGAAGGATGAAAAAGGATGAGCTTTTTGATGATTTAGTTATAGAGACAAAGACTTCAACTTCTTACGGGACAACTATAGAAAATTTGAAAGCTTCTATAAATGAAAAAGATGAGATATGGGAAAATTTATATCCTAAATTCGCTGACACTGCCAAAATGGAAGGATATTTAGAAATCGCAAATAAAATTAGGGAATTCGCTCAAAATGAAAGGAATTTATCTCAAAGATTAAAAATGTTTCTCAATTTAATTAGTAGCAATTCTTTTTCTGAAAAAAATGTAATTACTTTCTGGAAATGCCTAGCATGTGGATATGAAGTTGCTATAGAAGAGTTACCTAATGACTTCAAATGTCCTTCTTGTGGACATTTCAAGTCATATTTTCAAAGAAAAACTCTAAATTTTGTTTTAGATCAGAGATCGTTAAAACAACAAGAAATTTCGGGTTGGATATGTATGGAATGTGGATATGAGGTTAGCTTGGAAGACTTACCAGATGATTGGGAATGTGCTTCATGTGGTCGGTCTAAAGCTTATTTTAAACGAAAAACTTTGAAACCTAAAAAGCACGAGATTGAAAGTATTTCAAGAGAAAAAGCACATTGGATCTGCTTAGAATGTGGGAATGAGGAAGAAATTGAATTACCACCAGGATGGAAATGCTCTAAATGCGGATTTCCTAAATTCTAGAGCATTATATTATATAAATTTAGTTTTTAACGAAATATAGAAATAATTAAGCATCTTAAAATAGCAATAGCTAATAATTGTTATATAAATTACTAATGAAATATACAAACCTCACAATAAAGAATTTAATATCTAAAGGAGAGAAATTAACCTTTTTGGTGGGTGCAGATTGCTCTATAGATACACCCTCAAGCCTTCCAAATAAACGGGTAATGATGGAGGCTATCGTTAATTATTTTTGTGCAGAATCTGAAAGAGAAAAAATTTCAAATATAGAAGACCTAAAATTGGAGCAATTGATAGAAATAATTCCTCAAAGTTTAGATGAAAAACTTAAAATTTTTGACTATTTTGGATTGTGTGATAAACCTAATCTTCATCATTTCTTCTTAGCAGATTTAATTAAGAAAGGAAATTTTTTAATGACTACAAATTTTGATTCTTTAATAGAATATGCTCTCCTTAAATCAGAGGTTCCCCTTGAAAAAATAGTCCCTGTAATTACTAAAGATGATTTTGAGGAATATAGTAATCCTGTTCAACTATTTAAGAAAGGATTTAAAACAGTATATAAGATATATGGATGTCCCAGAAATATTATTTCAGAGAAAGATACAAGAGATTCAATTGTTGGAACTATTAGAGTGCTCGGATTAGATAAAGAGAGTAAGAATATATTGTACGTTGAACCTTTTAAACGTAAAGTTTTCGACAACCTCTCAAATGGACGTTCTTTAGTTGTAATGGGGTATTCTGGAAAAGGCGATTCTAATATACTACATATAATAAAAATTTTAAGAAATGTTCAAAAGGTTATATGGGTAAGCAATTCAGAATCAATTCAAACTGGTAAGGAAAAGATTTACGAGATTAACTCACGTGAGATTCATTCATTAGATAATTTAAATAAAAACTTAAAAGGAATCATTAAGAAATTACTAAAGATCCGACGATTGGGTATTGCTAATAAAATTTACATTGTTGAAATAAACACTAAAAGCATGGCTAAAGAATTATTACATTTTAAGCCAAAAATAAGTTCAAAGAATTTTACCATGACCCCAATGAAATGGCTCGAGAACAACTTCAAGCCGCCAAAAATGATTGAAAAATATCTAATATCTGCTTTGGCGTATTACAGTTTTTGCATGTACGATGATGCAATGAGATGTGCTAAATTAGTTCTTCGACTTCTTACATTTGAAGATATAAAATTTTGGAAATCATTTGCACAAAATGCCATTGTAAAAAGTTTTAATTACCAACAAGACAATTTAGGAAATCTGAAACAGAAGAATATATTATATGAGAACAATACACAAAGTGAAAATTTTTCAATAAAAGCTATCATTCTCAACATCATTGGTAAAATTCATCAAGCTCAAAAAAGATATCTTAAGGCATTAAAAAATTTTGAAGATTCCTTAACTATTGAAGAAAAATTAGGAAATTTGAGAAGAAAAGTATTATGTCTTAATGACATCGCCAATATGTATTACACACAAGGAAAATATCTTGAAGCTTTTAAAAGATTTAAAAATGCATTAAAAATTAATGAACAGCTGAATGATTTAACAGGGAAAGCTTCTAATTTTAAAAAGATTGGGGATATTTTTGCAATAAGGGGCAATTATCCTAAAGCTCTAAAATGTTATTTAAGTGGATTAAAGCTTAATAGGCAATTGGGAGATTTAAATGGGAAAGCTATATGTCTTAATAATATCGCGAAAATTTTAAAGATACAAGGAAATTATCCAAAAGCTTTGAAATGTGTTATAAATACTTTAAAGATTTATGAAGATTTGGGAGATTTAAATGGTAAGATAGCATCTCTTAGCAATATAGCTTCAATTAAGTATGATCAAGGGAAACTTCTCGAAGCATTGGACTATTATTACAAAATATTAGAAATTTATGAAAACTTAGGAAATTTGAATTTGAAAGCCAAATGTCTTAATAACATTGCATCAGTTAAACTAGCTCAAGAAAGCTATTCAGAGGCATTGAAGCATCTTTATGAAGCGTTAGAGATCTATGAACAATTGGAAGATCTAAACCAGAAAGCAAGATGTATTTACAATATTGCATCTATTCATTTTATTGAAACAAACTATACAGAAACATTGAAGCATTACAAAAAAGCATTAGAAATTTATGACCGATTAGAAGATATTGAAAAAAAAGCTGTATGTCTTAATTATGTTGGTGATGTGTTTTATATACAAGGAAACTATCCAGAGTCATTGATAAATTATAATCTAGCAATAGGGACTTATGAACAATTAGAAGATTTGACTGGAAAAGCTACATGTCTTAAAAGTATCGCTTTAATCAAATATAATCAAAACGAGTATCCAGAAGCACTAATGTATTATAATGAAGCACTAAAAATATATGAACACTTAGGAGATTTAAAGCAGAAAGCTACGTGTCTTAATAGTATTGCATTTATTCAAGTTACTGAGAAAAACTATGCAAAAGCACTAAGGCATTATAATGAAGCACTAAAGACTTACGGAGACTTAGGAGATTTAAAACAGAAAGCCACATCTCTCGTTAATATAGGAGATGTTTTTCAATTACAAGAAGAATATCTAAAATCTTTGACAAGTTATAATTTTGCACTAAATATTTATGAAAAGTTGGAAGATCTGAGCGGAAAAGCTACTTGTCTTAGTAATATCGCATTAATCAAATATTGTCAAGAAGGCTACTCTGAAGCCTTGAGACATTATAAAGGAGCATTAGAAATCTATGATCAAGTGGGAAATTTAAATTTGAAGGCTACATGTCTTAATAACATTGCATCTGTTCATTTTGTTGAAATAAGTTATGCAAAAGCATTGAAATATTACAAGAAAGCATTAGAGATTTATGAAGTATTAGAAGATAAGGAAAAAAAAGCTATATGTCTTAATAATGTAGGTGATGTTTTTAAATCTCAAAGAAACTATCCTGAGGCTTTAAAACAATATAATATGGCATTAAAAGTGTATGAACAATTGGAAGAAACGAACGGCCAAGCAACTTGCCTTATAAATATCGCAATAATTAATTATGATCAAAAAAGTTATCCAGAGGCATTAAATCTCCTTAAAATTTCGTTAAAAATTGCTCAACAATTGGGAGATTTTAAATTAATGGCTTTATGTCTTAATAACATCGCTTCAGTTTATTTTATTCAATCAAAATATCCAGAAGCATTAATATATTACATAAAAGCATTAGAGATTTATGAACAATTGGAAGATTTGAGTGGAAAAGCTACTTGTCTTAGTAATATCGCATTAATTAACTTTGATCAAATAAACTACCCAGAAGCGTTGAAACCTTACAAAGAAGCACTTTCAATTTATAAAGATCAAACTATGAGTGATCCACCAAAATTAAGAATTATAAAGAAAAAAATTGAATCTTTTCCTCATCTATCGCATCAAAAAAATTATATTAACAATTGGGAAATACTAAAAGAAAAAATATACAATCAACTTGATTCAAGTAAATCTATCTCTTCAATTATTTATAGAAAAAACATTAAAAGTCAGATGGATTCTGTGGATATGATAATGAAAAAACTCAAACAAAAGAATTTTACCCATTTCAGAAATATTTATAAAGCTCAGTGAAATTTTGAAAAAGCTTTGATATTTTATAAAAAAAACCTTTTAAAAATATCTGCCAGTTTAAACTACAAATCTTTTTATTAATAGTATAACTAATTGTAAAAAATAGGCTGGTTTAATTAAATTTGAAGCGGTTAATTTTACTATTGATGGAACTTAGGTTAATATAATTTACTTTTACTTATTTGATCTTTTATTTGAACCTTGACGTCCTTTTCCTCAAGTTTCTTATGATTTATCAAGGTATCTTTAATAGCTTTTATTTCTGCTCGTGTTTTAAGATCCATATTAGTCTTTAAGTTTTCCAAAATTTCTTTTTCTTTAAACCCTTTACTATACAGTTGCTTAAATTTATTTATAGTCTCATTGTTATAAAAAATGTATCTATTGTTCAAAAATACGACTAAACCACTTTTACTTTTTTGATGATGATAAAGTTTAGACAGTGTTTTTCTAATTTTTTCAATTCTGCAATTTAAATCTTTAGCAAGATCGTTATCTGCTATACGATTGTGCTTTTGCATTGTTCTGATAAGTTTCTTTTTAAAAGTAAGAGAAAAAATATAAATCAATATAGCTATAGCAAGAAGTAAAAGAGTAAGCCAGATCGCTAATAATCTATTATAAAAGAAAAAAATTACAAATATTAATCCTATTAAAAAAATCCATAAAATAGAAATTTTCTTCATTTTTGCTTTTTACTCATTCCTTCCAATTTTTCTATCTCAAATTCGATTAAATTTAATTTAGTATTATATTTCTCAAAGAGTTCTGTATAACTATTGATATCGATATCATTGTTATCATATAAACTTTTCAATTCTTTGATTGTTCTTCCCAACGCTGTTTTCTGACTTAATAATTCTGCCTTTTTTTTTAGGGGATTTGGTTTATCTAAGTATTTTAATTTATATTTTCTAAAGATTTCGACATTCACATCGATGGGTTTCATATTTGATAAATATAATGTTGTTCTAGGTAATTTTTCAGCCAAATTTTCAGGCACAGTAATATAGGGTTCTGGGTTTTCTATATGTTTAAGAACTTCATAAGGCAAAACTTCAACATCAATTTCCATAATATTATCATTGACAACCGATAAATTATACAGGAGATTTCCCTTCTCTTTTTCTGTTAAATCCTTAAATTTTTTCAACATATCTTCCCAAATTTCTTCTGATTTTGAAAAGTAATAAACTGCTTTTTTTAATAAATCTTCAATTAATCTTTTTTGAATCTGTTGGTCCGAAGATTCAGAGATCTCCATCTTTTGAAGAGCTTGAGCCTTTAAATAACATGCTTTACCCATATCAAAATCAGCTTGAGCATTTAACTGGTTATTTATTTTAGGATTATCAAATCCTAGGTATAATAACCTCCTCGATAATAAACTTACTCCAGCATACAATTTAGAGGCAAGAATCAAGTTATTCTGCCTTTCTTCCTTAATAGCAGCAAGACCCTGGGCAAAAATTCTGCATTGTTCAGACTCCAATTCTAAATTTTTTGGCTTTAAACTCTTACTTATTTTATTTTGATTAACAGCGGCTGCACTAAAATATGTCGCTGTTTTATACATCATAGAACATTTAACCATTGAGATTATAGCATTTTCCCAATCTTCCTGTTTTTCAAAATTTTTAGAGAGTTGATTATATATTCGTGCTAAGACCCAGGAAACACGAGCACATTCAAACATTATATCATAAATATTAATCTTCTCATTATCAGCAGGGTCATTATAAGATCTGGTAATATCTAATTCTTGCATAATCAAATTTTGATTCTTAGACATATAATTAATATTCAGTATATCTATATATTCAAAAACAAGATCTAAATCATCATAAGATATATCACCATTTTTATCAAGTAATTCTTCCAATTTTTTTATCTTAAAATGTAAAAATCTAATTCTTTGTATGATTTCTTCCGTAAAAAAATCTTGAATATATCCAATAACTAATTTATCTTCTTTTTTTGTGGTTGCTTTATCCTTTTTCAAAGATTTTTTCTTCTGAGCTCTTTTTTTAGATATATCTTGTTTCTTAAGCTTCTCTTTATCAGATTCTTTCTCCAATTCGATCTGCTCGACTTTTTCCTCTTTTAGAGCAATCTCCAATTCATCTTTATAATTTATTTTAGAAACTTCGCTAACATTTTCTATATTGCCAACATTTTCATGTTCTTTTTTATTAAGAAAATCAATTGCCTCTTGAATATAATTTACAGCCATCATAACTGTGAATCCTTTAATTTTTGCCAAATCTTTAACATTTGTAGTCGCTAATTTCTCAATTGTATCTATTCCGGCTTCATTCAGAAGATCAATTTTTTCTTTATTAATTTTGCTAAGATGTTCTAGTTTTAATTTCATTTTTTATCAAAATATTATTGAATTTTTTTCATAAGCCTTAAATATAAGATTAATAAAAAATATTTTTGTTTCAAATTAGGGATAAATAATGTTTATATGTCTTATATAAGAATCCATCAAAAAATAATTTTGCATATAATATTCATATAAAACTAAATTATATTTGATTATTTTAGTTTTAAAATTTATAGAAATAATCGACAAAATTGACTAATCTTTCGACAACTTACAATTAGCATTTTAAAATGATGGGGAGATTTATCTTGCAAGTTTACATATTAGAATTTGTGAAAGATCTATCATTCTCATTTACCTAAAAGAACAATTAACATCAAGTAAATCTTATTTAGAAATTGGAGCTAGATTTTCCCGTTTGTCGTAGGACAAAGTAAACATTTAAATATGGTAATTTTTTTTTTAATTTTAGTAAACGGGATATTATACAAATGACTTTAGGATCATTGTTAACATTTTTGACAAAAAGTCATTTCAGTCATGTGGATTTAACACAGAACATGATTTAAGTTAGATCATGATTAGATAGTTTAAATTTGTAAAAAGTGGTGGTCTTAATTTTATTTAGAAAAAAAAATTTAAAAACAGGTTTTATTTTAGTAGGAATTTTGGTATTAACTTCATTTAATTTATATTTAATTAACTATTTAGACTTAAATTCAACGCAAAATTACACAACCTTATTACCAAGTACAGTATCATTACAAGGTGGTACAAGTGAGGAAGTTGAGACAAACTTACAAAGTAAACTTGTTAATTGGAGAGAAGTATTAGCTAATAATTCAAATTTATCTAATTTGAATAATATTCTTTCCTATCCAGGTACTGCTTTAGTTAAAGTTCGAGAGGATAACAAAATTGAGTTCATAGTAAAAAGAGATGCCATGGAATTCTCTTCTTGGGCTCGGGATTTGCTTTCAGAATATAATGCAGAATTTTATGAAGAAATTTCATATTTTAATGCTAGTATTGTTTATATCTCATTAAATAACCTAGAAAAATTTATACTTGAATCAAGATCTACTCCAGGAATCGCCTATATAGAACCTAACTTTTATGATCAACTCGATTTTATACCCAATGATGAATATTATGCAAGTGATCAATGGTCTTTACCACATATTGGGATGGAATCTGCGTGGGATTACGAATTAGGATCTCATGATGTCCTAGTAGCAGTAGTTGATACAGGTATAGATTATACTCATCCTGATCTTAGTGAAAACTATCTCCCATTAGGATACGATTGGGTTAATGATGATGATGATCCTATGGATGACCATTACCATGGCACTCATTGTGCTGGTACGATTGCAGCTCTTATCAATAATACAGAAGGTATTGCGGGAATGGCAAATATTTCTGTTTTTGCAGAAAAATCATTTAATTCTGCTGGTTCTGGGGCTCATGCCGATAGCAGGTTGGCATTAATGCACGCTGTAGATATGGGCGCTGATATAATTAGTTGTAGCTGGGGCGGGAATACATATTCTGAAACTATAAAGGAAGCTATTGATTATGCGATAAATCATGGTGTTATGGTGATAGCTGCCGCTGGAAATGCCAATTCTAATATTCCACATTATCCTGCAGCTTATTCAGGGGTAATTGCAGTAGTAGCAACAGATGAAAATGATAATAGGGCATATTTTTCAAATTATGGGGATTGGATTGATATTTCAGCCCCAGGAGTTGACATTTTATCAACTGTTCCATTTTATCTTAAAGGAACTTATTATAGTTTAGCATCTGGTACATCTATGGCTACTCCTCATGTATCAGGTCTTGCAGCTCTACTCATAAGTGCTTTTCCAACCAAAAATGCTAATGAGATTGAGTCATTGATTTATGATTCTGCTGTAGATTTATGGCAGCCTGGTTTTGATATTTATTTTGGGCATGGTAGAATCGATGCGACTAATATTTTCGGTCCAGATCTTAATCCTCCAACATATTCAAATCTGGTTGAAAGCGCTGATCCATTATTATTAGGAAACACAGAAATTATAAAAATTGATGTTTTTGACCCATCAGGTATTAATCAAGTGCTAATTGAATTTGAGGGCTTAAATCACTCAATGACAAACATTGGGAGTAATACATGGCAATACGATTCTTGGACTCCTTCTAATACTGGTATTTACCCCTACACTATATATATGGAAGATAATAATAATTTTTGGAATTCTTTTACAGATTCAATTGAGGTAAAGGAAGATACCGAACCACCAAGCTATTCAAATTTAGTTGAAAGTGCAGATCCTTTAGAATTAGGTAATACTGAAATAATTTCCATATCGATAACAGATCTATCTGGAATTAATCAAGTAAAAATTGAATTTCAAGGATCAAATCATTCAATGACTAATATAGACGAGAATACATGGCGATATGTTTCTTGGACTCCTTCTAATACTGGTATTTACTCCTACACAATATATATGGAAGATAATAACAATTTTTGGAATTCCGTTACTGACTCGATCCAAGTAATTGATAGTATTCCACCTACAGGAATAATTTTGACTAACGATACAGGTCCCCTAGAACTAGGCAATTCAAGAATAATTATCGTTAAAGCAGTTGATATTTCTGGAATCAATCAAGTAATATTTGAATATGAAGGATTAAACTTTTATATGACGCCGTTAGGAGGAGATGTTTGGCAATATAAAAATTTTACTCCAAAAAGTACTGGAATCTGTAATTATACTATAAATATGGAAGATAGAAATAACAATTGGGCATCAATCTATGATAATATCGAAGTAAGAGATACTATTGCACCGCAAGCTCCTACTTTACTAGATTATCCTAGTGGTGAAATTAGTGGTAAGCTTATATTTGATTGGGAAGAAGGGATTGACCCATCAGGAATATTATATTATAAGTTAATTATTGATAATGAATCATATCCATTAATTACACCTGGGAATGTATTTGAAATCGATATTGAAAATGTAGGACCTGAAAGCAGTTATTATAAATTAGAGGAACCACTTCCACTTGGCACTTATTACTTTTTTATATACCAAATTGATGGTGCAGGTCATCAGAGTAATTCTGCTACAGGAACATTTACTGTAATCTCACCCACTGAAAACCAAGGAACTCAAAAATTAACAACTTTAGTTTTTTGGGTTTTTATAATAAGTAGTATTGTAACTATTCCTAGCATTATTGCTGTCAAAAAGTTAAAGAATGGAAAATCAAAAATAATCAATGATTATATTGAAATTAAAAATCTTAAAGGAGAACTTAAAGAACTTAGTAGTAAAAAGAAAAAGACAAGAAAGGCCGCAGATCTCGCCGTTAAATATGGCAATTATGCAAGAGCAGCAGAATTATATGAAAACTGTGAGGATCTTTCTAACCAAATCTTCAAAAAAGGAAAGATTCCCGAAGCAGAAAATACTAAGTATTATGCAAACATGAAATCAAAAGCTTCCCGAGCTCAGCAACAATTAGATTCCTATATTACATTTATGATTGATGGATTTTTAACAAAATATTTTGATAATATAAGAATTAAATATTATCAATCTCAAGTATACTCTAATGGTCAAAAAGCGCTTAATAGCTGGATATTAAATGATACAAAATTTTTACAGCATCGATTAACAAATCCTAATAATGGACTAGAATTAGTTCGAGAGCTAGGGTTATATCCAGAAAACCTATCTAACGTAACTGCGCTTCAGTTCGTTTATACTAGTGATTTATCATTCGACTCAATTGTAGATATCTGTCAAAGAAATCAAAATCCAAATATAATTGTTTTTATCTTAGGAATAACTTGGCCACCAACATTCCAAGATCGGCGTTCTTTTACCATCCCTAAAGAGATTAACATTGCACATCAAGAAAATATTCGAATAATTAACAATACCTTATTTGCTGACTTGATTGGTCTAGAAGGTGAACAAAAAGTAGAATTTGCAAAAATTTTCAAATCGTATATAAGATAAATCTATTAATAATAATATATCTAAATTTTGGATTATCCTAATTATATTTCTATTTAAATTGATATTCATCTATCAAAAAATTTAAATTGTTGTTTATCACAATATAGTATGTGACTTTCATGTCATTTATTTTTGAATAAGAAATTCAAAGGTGATGAATTAAAAAGTAAAAGTTGAAAGCCAATGAAAATAGATAACAGCAATAAAAGATATTCAAAAATTATTGCTGGGATTCTGGTAATATCAGTACTATTTATATTCATGGCATTTCTCATCGGTGGGGTTGATAATAACAAAAAGCAGGATGCGTTTAAGGCGGATCTGTCAGCGATCCTTTATGATCCTAATATGCATCTTCTAAATAGGGAAAATGGAAAAATTAAAAACGTGCCAATAGCACAAAATGATTATTGGTGTCGTATTGATGTGGCCAAGGGAACTTTAGACTTTACTGATATCACACTTGATTTGGACGGTGATTTGGTCACCGATTATACTTTTAATTTACTTGACGGTACACATTCTACCGATTATGTATTTCCAATCTGTTTAGAAAATAATGCAGATTATGATGGAGATGGTGTTAATGATCATCTTTATGGATGGGCATTGGCTGCAATTGTCTATGGATCCTATCATCCAGTAGACTTATTGAGCTATCTTGACATCTCTCAAAAGAAAGATGGTATCTACGGACCTGTTGCTAGGATAGATATTATATGGGAATTAGATACTACTTATTCACCTACAAAATGCGGTGAAGAAAGATGGATCGCTCGCTTTGAGGCTGAAGATCCATGTATCCTCCTTGAGAGTAATCATGCTCCTGATTGTAGTTTACCAAACTTAGGTAAGTGGGTAAATGTTGAGTTCTCGTCCACATGGGCCGGATGCGGCCAACTAATCCAACAATTCGTGTATATATTGGTACACCAAATTTAAAATTTCCGGAGTCCCCAACTCCCGATTAATAAATCATCGCCAGTTGAATGTAATAAAATTTTGATATTCTTTTAAGATTGCTGTGTGATCGACCTTGATCTTTTGAGGATTAACCTCGATCATCTGTCCATTAAAAGCTTTTTCTTTTTTTTTATCTTATTACAATATTTTACTCAATAGTTACGTTAAAGATTTAATTATTTTGAGTTATTATAATAAACATTTTTGATTTCTGATAAAAATCTATTTTAATCGACCTTAAATAAAAGAAGTTAATGCTATTAGACCTATTAACAATAAAGATAAATTTAAAATAGCACTTATTTTCTTTTTTTGTTTATTGTCTAATCTTTTATATTTCTTACTTTTTTTGAAGCTAATATTTGTTATTCCTAAAACTCCTCCAAATGACCCAGTGGTAATTAACAATACAGGATTCTTTATTTCAAATAAACCTGAAGATCTTTTTAATTTGACTAATACATCTTGGTAGCCAATGTGATTCAGTGTATCATTAGCATAAAATCTAATTGTTATCGAATTACCATTAGCATGAGATTCCCATATTTCATCCCAAACTTGTTGGTCAATCTTTCCAACATTATTACTGAAAGTAATATTTGTTACTCCATTGTCTAAAGTATACCAACAAGTGTCAAGATGATCCTCAACAATTAAAATCTCATAGTTAGGTGAAACCTCTCCTACTTCTTGGTATTCAATAGGGGAATTTATCGTAATATTAGGAGCTAATGTATCTTTATATAAAGTTAAATAATAAGTATCATTAGTATTACCAAGAGAATCATTTGCGGAAATATATAGATAGAAAGTTCCTTCAGGTAAATTATCCCAGATTTCATCTTCTATTTGTTGTTCTATATTATTAACTAGAATAAAAGAAGTGGTTCCTATTTTATACCAAATATTATCCAAATTTGGGTCAGTTATAAACACATTTATAATTGGAGGTGAATCCCAGACTGTTTCATCAACTGGTTGATAAATATTAATGATAGGGGCATTTATGTCTTTTCTAACTGTAATATCTTCTATTTGAAAATTGCCTGTTGTATCATTTGCGTAAAATCTAATGTTAATCGTTCCTTCTCCAAAATATTCCCAGGCTATTTGGTTTATAGTTCCATTAAATTCATTCAGTATGTATTCTTCTGGATAGCCAAGTAAAATATACAAGACTGTGTCTAGATTAAATTTAGTCACAGAAATATCAAAATTAGGCGAATTTTTTCCATAAAGGGAATTTGAGTATGGATAATTAATTATAATAGTTGGTGCTATAGTATCTTTGTATAATGTTATTGTAAAACTATTATTAATATGTCCAAACTTATCTTCTGCAAAAATCTGGATTTGAAATTCTCCTTCTGATATTGATTCCCATATAGGAGATGGGAGAAGAGATTGAATATTATTGCCTAAAAATGCATACGTATCACCAATTTTATAATAAATGCTTTCTAGATTTGGATCAAAAGCTGTTATATTTAGAATTGGTCTGGTATTCCAATAAGTTTGATTCAAAGGAGAATTAATTACTACTTTTGGTGGTAATGTATCTTTATATAATTTCAATGTAAAATTTGAATTAACATGCCCATATGTATCATTGGCAAAGATTTGAATATAGAATTCTCCTTGATCTAGACTATTCCAGATAGTATTAGCAAGATCTTGAATTTGTGTTATCTCTCTTTCATTATTCCCCACCTTATACCAAAGACTATCTAAATTAGGATCTGATGCTACTATGTATAAGGTAGGGGGTACACTATAATATGTATTATTATTAGGTAGGTTAATTGTAATAATGGGTGCTATTGTATCTTTGTATAAGGTTAAAGTAAAAATAGTATTGAGATGATCAAACGTATCATTCGCGTAAATGAAAATTTGATACATACCTTCGGGTAGTTCATTCCAAATTCCCCAATCTAGAGTTTGATCAGTATTATTCACTAATGTAATATTTAATAAACCATTACCATACCAAAGAGTATCAAAATTTGGATCAAAGCAAGTAATATTAAATAATGGGGGTGAATTGCTAGTTGATCCATCTATAGGTGAATTTATTATTATTAATGGAGCTAATGTATCCTTGTATATGGTGAATACATAAGTTTCGTTAATATTGCCAGCAGTATCATTTGCAAAAATAAAAATCTGATGTTCGCCTTGCGCTAAACTGTCCCATATGAATGGATCAATTGTTTGTTCTGTATTATTATTCAAATTACCATAAGAGAATCCAATTTCATACCAAAGACTGTCTGGATTTGGATCAAAATAAGATATATTGAGTACAGGGGGATCACTCCAATAACCTTCATAAATTGGGAGATTTATTTTAACCGCTGGGGCATAAATATCCTTTCTTAATTCAATAATGGTAAAACCAATATTACCAACTGAATCATTGACATAAAATTCAATAGTTACGGTGCCATTTCCAAATTCATCCCAGGCGGTTTGGTTTATAGTTATAATAGTAACTCCATCAGTTTTTGTAAAGAAATGTTTATATGGATTACCAAGTAAGACATACCAGCAATTAAATATATCAGTACCACTAATGTACATTCTAAAATCTGGTGCTTTATAACTAAATATTGCATGGTTTTCTGGTTCTATAGTACTAATAATTGGGGCACTTAGATCTTTTATAACTGTAATCTCTGCGAGGCCAAAATTACTCATTGTGTCATTTGCATAAAAGGAAATTATAACTGTGCCGTTTCCAATTTCATCCCAAACACTTTGTTCGAGTGTTCCCGTCCAAGTATAATTTAGAGTCGAAATAGTTTCATTTTTCAATTGGTACCATGCAGCATCTAAATTATTATCATCGAAGAGAATGTCGATATCTGGAGCACTTTCTCCAAATACATCATAAATGTTCGGATAATTAATTATTATTTTAGGAGCAATTACATCTTTATGAACTGATACAGATTTAACCGCTATATTGCCCAGTGAATCATTAGCGTATAAGATTATCAGAATAGTTCCATTTCCTACTTGATCCCAAATGCTTTGTGCTATAATTCCCGTCCAAGTATTATTCAAAGTTGTTATAGTTCCATTGTCTAGCTGATACCATTTATCAGATAAGTGCGGATCAAAGAATTCTGCGGTAATAGCGGGAGCTACTTTCCCAAATAAACTAAATGGTTTTGGCTCTTCGATGTTTATTTCTGGTGCAATAATATCTTTTCTAACTATAAGAGTTTTAGATGCTATATTACCTACAGTATCATTTACATAGAAAATTATATTTACAGTACCGTTCCCAACCTCATTCCACACATTCTGTTCCATCGTTCCTACCCAGGAATAATTTCCTGTTTTTATCGTTCCGTTATCAAGCTGATACCACTTACTATCTAAGTGTGGTTCGTCAATAGTTATACTTATATCAGGAGGAGCAGTACCAAATATACTATAATTAGAAGGATAAATAAAGGAGATAATTGGAGCGATAATGTCTTTTCTTACAGTTAAAACCTTGCTTGCGATATTAGATAGTGTATCATTTGCGTAAAATATGATATCTACTGTACCATTTCCCATTTGTTCCCATACAACTTGCGCAATAGTATCTGTCCAAGTATAATTAACTGTGGTTAATATTCCATTTGTCAATTGATACCAAATATCATCCAAATTACTTTCGATTATATTAATATTAATATTTGGAGGCATTTTCCCAAATAAGCTATATGGTTGAGGTGAGTTAATTGTTATATCAGGCGGCTTAATATCCTTTAAAATTGTCACATCTGAGAATCTTGTATTTCCTAAAGTATCATTAGCATAGAATCTAAGTGTTACTATGCCTGATTTAAATTCATTCCACAGAGATTGCTCAATAGAATTTGTCCATGTGTAGTCCAATATCGATTTTGTACTATTGAATAAATTGTACCACATAGAGTCTAAATTCGGATCTTGCACAAAAATATCTATTCCAGGAGCAATTTTACCAAATAAGTCAAATGGATTAGGTTCGTTTATTACTATATCTGGAGCGGTTACATCTTTCCTAATTGTCACAGAGGTAGAATTTAGATTTCCCATTGAATCATTTGCATAAAATTTAATTGTAACTAAACCAGTTCCAAATAGATTCCATGCATTTTGGTCAATAAACTCCATCCACGTATAATTACCCGAAGTAGAGCCATCTGTCAATTGATACCAAATCATATTTAAATTAGGATCAACAACATTAATTTCAGTATTAGGAGGAGTTAACCCAAATAGTTCTAAAGAACTTGGTTTAATGATTGTTATTGCAGGCGAAATAATATCTTTTCTTAAAATTATTGATTTATATGCTAAATTTCCAACAGAATCATTTGCGTAAAATATGATGTCTACTGTACCATTACCCATTTGAGTCCATATAATTAGATCGATTGAACCCGTCCATGAATGATTATCACTAGTGATAATTCCATCAGTTAGTTGATACCAAGCTGCTTCTAAATTATGATCGGTAATAGTTACATTTATGGTGGGTGGTGTTTTCCCAAATAATTCGTACATATTTGGATTATTGATAGTAATAACTGGTTTAATTATGTCTTTCCTAACAATGATCATATCAGAGTTAAGATTACCTAGTGTATCATTTGCAAAGAATAATATGTTAACTGTGCCATTAGCTATTTGATCCCAAGCAAACTTATCTATACTCTCAGCCCATGTAAAATTGCTAGTTAAAAATGTACTATTGCTTAATTGATACCAAGTAGAACTTAAATGTGGATCTGAAAATTCTACATTAACTATAGGAGGTGAAGTTCCAAATAAACTATAGGGTTCTGGTTGGTTGATTGTTATTTCTGGAGAGATAATATCTTTCCTGAGTACTAGTGATTCAAAACCAAAATTACCCATTGTATCGTTTGCATAGAAAAATACAGTTAAAGTCCCATTTTCCATCTGATCCCATAGATTTTGCGCAATAGTTCCAGTCCAAGTATAGTTATTTGTAGTAATGGTTCCAATTAATTGATACCAAGTCTGATCAAGATTTCCTTCATTAATATCTAAATCAATCAATGGAGCACTCGTTCCAAATAGGCTATTAGGCTGTGGTTCATTTATTACGATATTAGGACCGAGAATATCCTTTTTGATCCTAACTGAATCATATCCAATATTCCCTAATGAATCATTTGCATAAATAAATATAATTACAGTTCCATTTCCGACCTCATCCCATAAACTTTGTTCTATAGTTCCTGTCCATGAATAGTTTGCTGTTGTTGTTGTACCACTTAATTGATACCATTTATCGGCGATTTCAGGTCCAAAATCTACACTAACTTCTGGTGGTATAAAGCCATATAGTTCATCATGCTCTGGGCTATTAATTGTGACATCAGGGGCTTCAGTATCTTTTCTAACTATTACAGAGTTAGAACCTAGATTATTAAAAGAATCATTTGCATAAAACTGAATTATTACAAGTCCATTTCCCATATTATCCCATATATTTTGTGCGATAGATCCAGTCCAAGTGGTATTTTCAGTAGTAATTGTGCCAATTAATTGATACCATTTATTTTCTAGATTCCCATCAATAAATTCAACATTAACATTGGGAGGTATAACACCATATTGATCATATGGTTTTGGTTCATGTATTATAATTTCAGGAGGAAGTGTATCTTTTCTAACGATAACCGAACTATATCCTAAATTACCAATTGAGTCGTTTGCATAGAATTGAATTGTTACAGTTCCATTATCAAGATTATCCCATAAAGATTGACTTATTGATCCATTAGAAGTAAAGGTTATATTTATTCCATTATTTAATGAATACCAATTAGTATCTATTCCATTTATATCATTTATTTTCACATTATACATGGGAGCCAGATGGCCAAATAATTCATTAGAGTTCGGCAGATTAATTGAAATATAGGGTGGAATGACATCTTTTCTGATTGTTACTGAATCATAGTTATAATTACCAGCTGAATCATTTGTATAAAAAACAATAGTAACTGTTCCATTTCCAAAATTATTCCAAATACTATTAGAAATCATTGTATCGATGGAATAAACAAAACTTATATTTTGACTTGTAAATGAATCATTATATAGAAAATACCATGTGTTTTGTAAATTAATTTCATTAATACTAATATCAAAATTAGGTGCTTTATTGCCGTATAATTCATATGGAGTTGGTATATTAATAGTTATATCAGGATTTATAGTATCTTTTTTCATATAGAAAACATCGTCTATAGTTATAAAATTACCTGCTATATCATACACCCTTATAGAAATATAATTAATACCTTCTTGACAAGCATTAAAATCAATTTCCCAATCGGTTGTGTAGCTAGTATCACCTAAATTAATGAAGATATCTGTCCAATCTTTTAATATTATTCCATTTTGACTTGGTTCGCTTGTAATTTTATATTGAGCATAATCTAAGTTAGAAGATGGAAGTGAATCTGAAAAATCTACATCATAAGTGGTACCTAGGGAATTTCGCCATATATCATCACCAAGTTGATTATCAATTATCGAAGGATTAATAGTGTCTAAAGATAGCTGAGTTGATGCATAGTTAGTAGAATCATTATTTCCGGCAGCATCTACCAGCCACACATAAATAGTATGCATTCCATCTGAACCTACTGTAATGCCAGTAATAGAGGTGATATCGATTCCTGCTACATAGGTTCCATCTATATCAGAAGTAGGAGGAGAATCTAATTTATAATAAGCTCCCACTATACCAGATGTGTCTGATGGATTACCCCAAGATACATTAAAATTATCAACATTCGTCCAGGATGATGGATCTGCTGTTAATGAGGTTGGTAGTCCTGGGTCTGAAGTGTCTAAAAATAGCTGAGTTGATGCATAGTTAGTAGAATCAATATTTCCGGCAGCATCTACCAGCCACACATAAATATCATGCACTCCATCAGTAATTACGGGAATACCAGTAATAGACGTTATGTCAGTTCCCGCTATATATATCCCATCTGTGTCCGAATTAGGAGGAGAATCTAATTTATAATAAGCTCCTACTATACCGGATGTGTCTGTTGGATTAGCCCAGGATATATTAAAA
>JBHLNW010000064.1:0-20943 GCA_048941185.1 Promethearchaeota archaeon | reverse complement strand
TCTTTCATAATGGTTTTTTATTTGTTTAGTATTAAATTAGAATAAATTCTAATTTTAATATAAATTTAAGTGAAGAATTTAGTATCTCTTTAGAAATCTCTACATTATAGGAGACTATTTAAGACTAACCAAAATTTACAGATAATAAAAAAAAATTAATTATAACTGTGGAGTATTATTAAAACTCCAAATATCTTTAATTCCTAAATTATCATGAATTAATGGTGATTGAGTAGAGTTTATAGATTGTAATTGTCCCGATGGAATTGAATTTATAGCAAAATTAAATGCATTTTCTATTGTTTCATTCTGATTTAACTCATTCCAAAAGTGGTGAAAGAATAATGATCCTGCAAAACCATCAGCATTACTGTTATCTCTCCAATACCATGAGAGGATATCTGTTGTTGATGTAATTAATAATGAATTGGGTATGTCATACCAACTTGATCCTATATTTGAGTCTTGATTTAAAAAATTACCACTAAAACATATATCAACATTTATCAACATACGCCTACAATTAATTTCTCTAACAAGATTAAAAAACTCAATTTCAGTGATATAACTGTCATCTGCTTCAAAATGAAAAGTTGCGTTTCCATCAGAAAGTATTTTATTTGAGCCGTGGTCTACTATATAAATTACTAATTGATCTTTAGCTCTAATACTAGAAGCAAAAGAACCGGAAATTGACACATTTAATTCACTCTTAAATCTACTAGCATTTACATTATCATTCTCTACATCTATGTCTGCTATAATTCCAGATCTATTTAGATCATTTGGTATTCCATCAGATGCATCTATATCTATGATATCATCTCCAGTATGGTAGAGCATTAAAAAGATATTGTCGTCAGTATATCCATGATCCTTTAAAATCCAGTAAACCTGGAGTGCTTGAGCAGGAAAGCCATCTGAATCTTGATTATTTGGAGGTGGACTGGGAATGGGAGGTGGATACCAATAATCAACCTTAATATCATCAAAAAGAACCATATCTGTACCAGTCATATTGCCTTCAACTGCTAGAACTAAATGTAATTGGGTTACTTCTGTTGGTTTTGTAGTATCAGCAATTCCTGTTACATTTAAAAAGTTCCATCCTAAAAAGGGTCCCAATAAACCTATTGACCAATCTGTTCGTATAACATCATTACTCGAATTTAACCATCGTAGTCCTATTCTTGCCCCTGTTCCTGGAGGTATTATTTCAGCGGAGAAAATGGGCGGTGTGTTTATATTAGTTGTAATATTAACCCAGGCAGAAAGATTATATGCGGCATATTTAATTAATGGATGATATTTTGTCCAATTATATATAAACTCAGTATTAACATATTTGGGAGTAGCTGGACTTGTTACAATTAATTGTATTACACCAGGACTGTCATGCCCCGGTATAGAGCTATCAATTCCTCCATATTCATTAGAACTGAAATTTTCTATCCATCTGGACGGGAAAGGTTCACTATCAAATCTTCCATCTTCTCCGTCATTAAAATCAGGTTCACCTTCCTTTCTATAGTAATCATTTGCACTAGCAAGAATGATTGCCTTTCTGGCTCCCGGAGCTGGTGGTATTCGCATGATGGGAAGATACAATATCCACCCAGTAATGATAAGTCCTAAAATTATAATAAATGCTATTAACGGTCCATACTTCCTTAAGTTTTTTTTTAATTCCATAAAATTTCACTAGCTTTTTGATTATATTCTCTGTATTAATAATTATAATTTCTTTTATAAAATACAATTACACGAGATACTAATTTAAATCTTACTTTTCTCTTTTAAAAGAATTAAGTTGAATTGAATTTTATAATTTTTTAAATAGAACTAAAAAAAGAAATATATAAAAAAAATTAGGGAGCAAATAAGCTCATTCTTTCATTTTTAGGATTTCTTCAAATGTAGGTTTTTCTAGGATATCCAAAAGTTTAAATTCATCAATCATTTGAATTAAACCATACACCACTACACCATGATTGTATTGCTCATTTGCATCAAAAAGGTTTCTGTAGCAGAATGGACATTCAGTTGTGACTATATCTGCCCCTATTGCATTAGCTTCATCTAAACGTAGACTAGATGTTCTTAATGAGAAATCAGCATAACCTGCTCTTACTCCACCCCCTGCCCCGCAACAGAAACTGTCAAGTTTAACCCGATACATCTCTTTAAATTTTATCCCAACATCTTTTTCCAGTTGCCTTAATACAATCCTAGGAACTTCATACCATTCATCGATAGCTTGCCTAATTTTTCGGTTATCCATCATAAGATTTTCTGATTTTTCTATAATTTTTTGCTCAATTTCTAAAGCCATATGTCTTCCAAGATGACATGGATCATGGTAGGTAACTACTTTACCCTTTAATTCCTTATTTGGCTTAAATTTGATTTTTCCCTCAGTAATTAATCGTGAAACTAATTCAAATGCATGCATAGTTTTAAAAGGGATTTTACCTTCAGTTGACCATTTAGGATAATCATTTGAAAATGTCTTGTAACATCCTGCACAGCTGAAAAATATTAGATCTAATTTTTTGAATGCTTCGATATTTTTATTCATTAAGTCCTGAGCTGTATCTACAGCACCTACTCTAAAGAAAGGACTTCCGCAACATACTTCGTCTTCGATTAATGTGAAGTTTATTCCTAATTGCTCAAAGATCTTACAGGTCGCTATAGCAATTTCAATTTGGCGATAACTTGCCGTACAACCCACAAAATAGCCAATTTTTGCACCTTTATTATTAATATATTTCTCTAAACCAGCGTCTTTTGCCCATTTAAATCGTTCTTCTGCTTTTCCACCATAAGGATTATTTAACTCTTTAGTTAAACGTTCAACTAATTGATGTCTCTCTATCATTGGTACTCCGGCTTCTTTACAAGCAGCACGTAAAGCTTCAATTATATCTACAGTACGAACTTTATTCTCGCATTGAGCTGAACATTGACCACATGTAATACAAGGCATAATAACATCTCTTACTTCCTCTGAAAATTCTAAATCTCCAGTTAAAATAGAACGAGCAATCCAGATCTTACCTGCATTCCAGAAAGCTTCCCATCCATGTTCTATACCAGCAGGGCATGCATCAACCATACCTTCATAAAGTACTGTACCTTGCTTTCCAGTATATTCTCCTATTCCTTTTCTGTCGGGTTCACCTGAATAGGCAAATCTACAAGCTTTACAGTGAATACATTTAAATACATCTTTTTTTAGCTCTTCGAGCCTTTCCATACCTGTTTTTGACATTTTTTCATCAACCTCCTTTATTTACGGAAGAGCAAGTCTTCCTGGATGCATAATAAAATTAGGATCTACAAGTTTCTTAAAAGCCCTTAAATACTTCCAGTACATTCCTGCTTGATAATAAGCTTGGATGTGGATATATGGATCGGGTCTATAGTTCAACCATCCTTGCTTTAACGCATATTCAGTAGTATCTCTATTTAATTCTTGAACCTTTTCGAAGTCTGACTGTTTTGTACTGTCAAAGCATACAATTGGCATACAGATTGCTTGTCTGCATCTTTCAATACTAGCAATCCACATTACAGGTGGAAATCCATAGTCTTCCATCTTCTTTGTATACATCTCAGCAAAATGAGCGCATTCTGGCCATGGTGTATACCACGTAATAAAAAGAAATCCCGCTTCCCAAAAACTATATGGAATTGCAATTTTATTTGGCTTTTTCATTCTGCTGGCAATTTGTTTAGGATGAAGTTCCTGTTTTACAATTGCATCAGGATTTTTTGCTCTCTTCTTAAAATCCTCTGCCATCTTATCGATTCTATTAGTAGCATAATCTAATTCTTCTTTAGTTTGTGCCCATGTTTCCCAATTCATCCACCATTGAGAGATTCCCATTTCTTTATAGAACTCATAATCATGTGGGATTTTATCTTTTGGCCATCGAGCCATAACTAAAGGATAATTACCTCCTTGAACCATTACAGTATTATGTGAAATGCCAAATTCTTGCTTAGCAACTTCAAGAGTCAGATCTTGCATATCGTAAGGATTATCCATACCCCAGACAACAACTGTTTTGAATTTAGGGTGTGGATATATCTTAACAGCAGCTTTAGTAATAACTCCAAAAGAACCTTGACTGCCCATAAGGAAACTCCACATATCTGGACCTAATCCATATTTATAGAAAGGTTTCGCAAAAGGCAGTGCCCAAGAACCAGTTCTTACGACATCACCGTTAGGGAATACTATTTCCCCACACATAAAATTATCTCCTTGTGGTCCAACGCTAGAAGTATAAAGTGAGAAACCCCTATCTATAGCATCACCCATAACCGTTGCTGCAGGAGGTGCTCCATCTGGAATTGGAGGAGCCCAATCAGGATGGTATTTATGCATATAACTCCAGAGCTGGCCGTTTGTAACTCCGGGTTCTATAATGCAAAAACGATTCTCCTCATCAATTTCAATAATCCTATTCATTCTACCTAAATCAAGTAGTACTCCACCTGGTTTAATCGTTGGACAAGCAAAGCCTCCAGATAGCCCAGCGGACACAGGACTTACTGCAATTTTCTCTGCGGAACAATAAATTAATATTTTTCGAATCTCCTCAACGTATTTTGGTCTAACAACGATATCAGGAATCTGAGATTCTAAACCCATTACCGATTTTGCTAGGTAAGATGCAGTAATTGCCTTATTGTTTGTAGCATATTCTTTGCCGACAATACCAATCATGGCTTCTAAATCTTTTTCATCTGGTAATTTATAGCTCATAATTTCCAACCTATTAAATAATCTTCAAATTTTTGTTTTTTATAATTAAAATTATTATTTTGGAAAATTAAGTACTGAATTTTAAATTTTCTTATATCCTTTTCATACAAATGATGGATTTTTCTTATAGAAATTATGTTCCATTTCTAAATGTCAAAATAAGATGATAAGGAAGTAGCAAAATTCAGAAATTCAAAGAGAATTCTTAAATTAATTATCTTTATTTAAACTCTATATCGTAATACATTCACTTATATTAGAACTAATTTGATGTTTTGCCCGTCTTTTATCATTTATAATAAATTCAAAAAAAATTTCATTATCAATATCAATAAATTCCCAGAATTCTTCATAAATTTCTTTTGAAGTCATCTTTTTCCTTCTTTTGATATTTTCTTGTTTTAAAGCTCTTGACATCACTTTTTTTTGGCTATTAAGAGGCTGAAATTTAACTTTTTCGCCCTCAAGGATTAGTTTTTCGAAGGGATCCCTACTTTTTTTCTCGGATAAATTAAAAGCTTTTACTCCATTTCTCAATTTTTTTGAATTTTTTTGATTTAATTCTAAATCTACTTTTTGATAACCTCGAATTTGAAAGTTTTTATCCATAAAAAATTGAAAGTGGTGTGGACATATTAAGCCTTTATGAACTGAAATTGTAGTTAATTGAGTTTTTTTATTTAATCTTGAAGGTGGTATTCCAACAATATCTCTTGTTTTACAAATTGGACAGATCAATTGAATTTTATTTGTTTTAGTTAGGATTTCCATCAGAATTCTCACATTATTGAAATAAATCCAAATCTTAAAAGAATCTCTAGAATATTCTATTTAAACTAAGCTTTTTTATTTGCTATGACCGAATCTTTAAGTTCAAGATAATATTTTTCCAATTATTATACTAATTCAATTTGTATTTTAATAAAAGAGAATATCATGTCAGAAATGGATGTTTTTTTTCACCCAAATTCGATCGCAATAATTGGAGCTTCAGATAGTTTTAAATTTGGGTACAATACAACAAAATATTTATTGGACTCTAAATTTAAAACCTTTCCAGTTAATATCAAAAAACAAGAAATTCATGGTCATAAAACTTATAAAAGCATAAAAGATATTTCTGAAGAAATAGACTTAGGAATAATACTTGTTGGAAATGAATTTGTACTTCAAATGGTCAAGGATTGTGTAGAAAAGGGGGTAAAAGGAATAATAATTGAATCAGCTGGTTTTGCTGAGACGGGTGAAGAGAAATATATAAAAATTCAGGAAGAAATTGGAAAAATTGCCAAAGAGTCAAAAGTACGAATTATCGGTCCAAATTGTATAGGAGTAACGAATTTTAATAATCAATTCACAACCGCAGATATGAGCTTTGATGAGGCATCTACAGGAAAAATAGCAGTCATAGCACAATCAGGAGTACTTGGAAACATATTTATAGACTGGGCGACTGATAAGGGAATTGGTTTTTCTAAAACTATAACAATCGGAAACAAAGTTGATGTTGATGAGGTCGATTTATTAAGGTATTTGAACAAAGATCCTGAAACTAAAGTTATTACTCTTTACTTAGAAGGTACTAAAAGAGGAAAAGAATTATTTGAAGCAATTAAAAAAATGGAAAAACCTGTTCTAATTTTAAAAAATGGAAAGAGCAATATAGGGTCAAAAGCGGTTAGTAGCCATACGGGTTCAATGGCAGGGAATAATAATATTTATGATGCTGTTATCAAACAAAATCCTAGAATTTTTAGAGTAGATAATTTTTATGAAATGTTTAATGTAGCACATATATTTGCCACGCAACCATTACCTATAGGAAAAAATATTGCTATTATCACAGGTTCTGGAAGTTTAGGTGCTTTAGCATGTGATGAAATTGAAGAACAAGGATTAAATCTAGCAAATTTAAGTGATCATACTATTTCTCTTATTAAATCAGTAATCCCTAATTGGGTTTCAATTAAAGGCACCATCGATTTGGGACCATCCATATTTCAAACATTTATTCCCACAATAAATGCAATTTTCGAAGATAAGAATGTAAATTGTATTTTATACATTTTTTCAGTTCCTCGATGGCCACTGCAAATGATGGGTTCAATGGCGACAAGCTGGGCAATTCAACAATTTAAAACCATAAAATTATTAACACAAAAATTTAGTAAGCCATGTGTCTGTGTATGCTTTGGTTCTGGATGGACTTTTGATTTTCTTAGAAAAACAGAATCTAAATCTAATCCAGAAGTCACTATTCCAATAATGAGTAGGATAAAACATGCTCTAATTGCATTTAAAATGATGTATGAATTCAATAAAAAATCAAGTAGAAATTCTTATTAATTTCTAGCTTACATAATTTTCTTAAATTTTCATTTTAAAAATTGGACTCCAAATTTTTTTAATTTAATTAAAATCTTCCAATAATTAAGTAAAAATAAAATAATTGGAGTGATAAAAAATGGTAGATATTAATGTTTTTGGTATCGCTTGGCAAGAAATTGTTGATTGGTTTTTAGCACAACCCATCTATGCGCAAGTTCTTGTCTTGATAGGTGTTTTTGCGGTGCTAGTTCTTGCTGTAATTTTGGTTTATTACATTTTAAAAGGTGTAGGGTATTTAATTTACTATTTACTTAAAGGAATCTATTATCTTTTAAAGGGAATTGGCCTTCTATTTTATAAGATATTTGAAGGACTGTATTACGCAATTTCTGGAAAACCCAAACCCCAAAAATGCTGCAATCCTCCTCAAGAACAACAAATTCCACAACCTCAACCACATCAAATTAAAGAAGAAGAACCAATAGTTCCAATTCAGCAGACTCCTCAAGTAGTTCGACCAGAAGTTACTTTTTGTAGTGAATGTGGGAGTAAATTCACAGATACAATGATTCAATCGTTATCAAATACAGGAGTAGCCTATTGTATTCATTGTGGAAGCAAGAAGACTCAAGCATACCAAATGAGTATGGAAAGCCAATAATTTTTTTTTAATTCTTTTTTATTTTTAATATATTCTAAGATTTCGCAAAAAATCTTATTTTTAGTGTTTTATACATTATTAAGTCTTAGGGTCTTCACAAAAAATTTATAGTTTTGTTATCTTTTTTATTTTGAACATGAAAATTCCAATCATTTATTTTTCTTCTTCTGGAAACACTAAATATGTAGCAAAATTAATTAAGAATGGATTAAAAATTGCTAAGTTTGAATCTGAATTAATACCTTTTAATTCTCTTAAAAAAAATAATCTCAATTTTGAAGAAATTGAAGTTATAGGAATTGGAGCACCTATTTATGCTATGTCCTTTACATTAAATATGCTAGAATGGATTAAAAAACTGCCTAAATTAAACAAAAAGGTTAAATTCTTCCTATTTGATACAAACGCTGGTTTACCCGGTCCATCAATTAAGCAAATTAGGAAAATTTTAGAATTAAAAAATTATGAATTTATTGGTGCTCTCGAGGTTATTGTTCCAACACGAGATTCTGTGTTTGAAATGAAATTTTTTAATTATGTTAATTGGTCAAGAAATAAAATACATAAAACTTTCCAATTTGGAATTAGGCTAGGTAAAATAATTAAAAAAGGATTTGGCATTTTAGATTGGTCAAATCCGACTTTATTTGGCTCTATAATTAGAGCATATTTTCGAAAATTAGAGAAACCCATCTACAAATATGCAAGTCATTTAATTGCCTACAATCATAATAAATGTACAGAATGTAAAGCATGTGAAAAGAATTGTCCCACTAAAGCAATATTATTCGGTAAGAAACCGGTTATTAACCACAAAGACTGCATTTTATGCTTTCGATGTTTGCGAAATTGCCCAGAAAATGCGCTCCATTTAAAATTGCTACCAAAAGTCAAATATTTTATGGGACCAAAAACTATTAAAGGATATATTCCACCAAAAGACATATTAAAAGAGTATTCTCAATTAAAGGTTTTTTCAAATAAGATAACACCAAATCTTTCATCTTTATGATATTTAAAACCCAAATTTTCTATAACACCTACTATATCAGGTTTACAAAAAACTTCAAAAATTTTAGTATTTTTAGATTCAAGTTCATTTTGAAGTGTAAAATGAATTAAATCTCGTGCTGCTTCTGGTTTTCCATAAACTATCATCCAAACTTCTTGCTCCGATGGAAGTTCATAATCATAAGATCTTCCAAATTCTATTTTTTGTAAAATTGCATCTCGATTGTATATCCAAGAGCCATACTGATCTGTTAAGTATTTTATTGGAATATAAGACCAGCCAATACATATTTCATCTCCAGGGCCGATATCAAATTGCCTATAAATCTCTTTAACATCATTAGCCTTAACTTTTTCAATCCTAGAAGTGATCTTTTTGGGTAATTTTGTGTTATCAGAATTTGCTACCACAAGATCCATACATTTTTTTTGTTTAAAACCATAATACTTAGCCAATGAAATTGATGCATAATTATCAGAAGAAGTATCATATTGAGCTGAGATTACTCCTGATTTAGCTGCATACTCTATAGCATAACCTAGTTGTAATTTTCCAATACCTTGACCTTGATAAGATACTTTTATTCGACCACCTTCCAACCATGCTAACTCCTTATCATATAACTTCACTCTACCAAATCCAATTAATTCTGTTGTATTTTCATCTTTAAAAGTACCGTAATTCATACTTTTTTTATCTTGGAGCCACTCATGTATAACATATGGGACATAATCATCCCCTTCCCAAATCTCTTTACTAATATCTTTAATGGCTGGAATGTCTTCAATAGTCAATTCTCGGAAATATACCTTCATGTTTCTCCTTCCGGAAAATTCAATAATTACGACTATTAACTAAAACCTACAAGAAAATATAATTTTTTTTATCCTCATCAGAATCTATTAAATAATTTTAAATATAGATCTGACAATAAGAATACTATTAAAACTAGTTAAATTTGACTAAAAAATTGCAAATCTGATCAAAAATGACAGAAAAAATGATGGAAAGTAGTCCTTATTCCCAAAAAATTTGGCTAAAATCCTATGATAAACATGTTAAACCCGAGATCGAACTTGAAGTCTATTCCTTAGCTGAAATGTTTAGAAGGGTTTCAAAAAAATTTTCTAATAGCCTTTGTTATGATTTTCAAGGATCACGAGCTACATTCAAGGAAACTGAAAAATTAATAGTCAGTTTTGCTAATTGTCTTGTTAGTAACGGGTTAAACAAGGGTGATAGAGTTGCTATAAATCTGCCAAATATTCCTCAATTTATAGTGGCTATGTTTGGAACATTTTATGCGGGGTGTGCTGTATCAGGAGTAAATTTTCTTCTACAATCAAATGAAATTGTATATCAATTAAAAGATTGTGGAGCAAAAGCGATTATTACTCTTGATTCCTTTTATGAAGAAAAAGTTAGAAAAGCATTGCACACTGGCGAAACTGATGTAAAGATAGTTATTACTACTAATGTTTCAGATGTTTTAGATCTAGAACCTGCTATGAAAGAGCAATTGATTAAAATTGGTAAAGTTCCAAAGGGAAAAGTTGAACCACTTGAGGGATTTAAATATTATACATATAATGAGATTTTAGAAAAATATCCTGGTGATAAATATCCAGATGTAAAAATTGATCCGGATGATCTACTATTACTTCAATACACAGGTGGAACAACCGGTCCACCCAAAGGAGCTATATTAACCCATAGAAATCTAATATCGTTATTACAAATAATAGAACATTGGTTTGAACCGGGTACACATCCAGGAAATGCTGTTTATATCTCGGGATTTCCATTTTTTCATTTAGCAGGGCTCCAGTTTTGTCTACAAACTACATTTTTAGGAGCAACACAGATTTTAGTACCAGATCCAAGAGATACAAATTATATGATAAGTAAAATAAAAGAATATGAGGATAAAATATCTCTTTTCTATAACGTACCTACTCTTTATCTTCTTTTATTAAAAAACCGAAGGTTTAAAAAATTAGATTTAAGTGAGGTGCAAGGATATATCTCAGGTGCAGCTCCTTTTCTTACAGAAACTATTAAAGAATTTGAAGAAGTGGTTGGTAAGGGAAAAGTTATAGAAGCCTATGGGATGACTGAGAATAGTCCGGGAGTTACGATGAATCCTTATCTTGGGTTGAAAAAGATTGGAACAGTAGGAGTTCCTTTACCAAATACAGAAGTGAAACTCGTGGATGTTTCTGATAGAAGTCGAGAAGTTCCTATCGGGGAACCTGGTGAAATTGCTATAAAAGGCCCTCAGACTTTTAAAGGTTATTGGAATAAACCAAAGGAAACGGAGAATGCACTTCAAGATGGATGGTTTTATTCTGGAGATGTAGGCATTATGGATGAGGATGGTTATATTAGAATCATAGACCGTACAAAAGATATGATTATTGTAAGTGGGTATAAAGTATTTAGTGTTGAGGTAGATGATAAAATGAATAAACATCCAGCAATTGAACTCTGCTCATCTGTAGGAATCTCTGATCCAGATCGTCCTGGATCTGAAATGGTTAAATTATATGTATTATTAAAGGAGGGATATGAACCATCTGAAGAAACTAAAGGAGATATTTTAAAATTTGCTCAAGATAATTTAGCTAAATACAAAATACCAAAATTCATCGAATTCATTAAAGAAATGCCGCTCACTTCAATAGGGAAAGTAGATAAAAGACTTCTAAGAAATAAATAATAAATTCAATCTTTTTTAAATTTTATTCTTGAATTTTTTTTGAAATATCTTTTATAAAGATTATAATATAAAGTGAGAGCTATTAAGAAATGAATTAAAACACACATGATAATCCCCAATTTTAAAAATAAATAGCCAATATAAAATCCAATAAAAAATGGATATATAAGATTTAATAGAAGAATTTTTAGATTTTTATAACGAAACCAGATGTGAATATGAAATAAAGAAAAAGCCAAACTTGAAATAAATATTGCTGCAATTGATTCCATTTTTAGTATTTGGACTAAAATTCCTATACTATAATACCTAAAAATTAATTCTTCTATTATTATAATTACAGGAAAGAAAAGCCAGATGATCGATTTGTTATCTCGATTAATAAAAGCATTTAGTACATCTTGTTTCCGAATAACTTCAACACTTTTACTGCTATAACCAAAAATTTCAATTAATTTACCCAAAAACAATAATACTAATAACCCTATTAAAAAAATGAGAAAAGTAAACCAATCTAACTCTATTATTATAAAATATTCAAAAAATACCCCAAAAAACATTGGAATAGTTAGAATTATTAATAATGTACTAAGAATAATGTATTTTCTTAATTTAATCAATTTATTTTAAACCTGAATAATATCAAAAATAATAAAATAATATATTAACCAGTATAATCATTTTTAGAACCCATTAGTGTAGTGGTCTCTTCAATCCACTTGGATAATTCATTATCCACTCTACAATAAGTTACAATTTTATCAATATCGCTTAATTTCGAAAACGAGCATTCAACCATAACATCCCAACCTCCATATATTGGAGTGGCATATGTAATCTTCCAATCTTCATCTGGTTCCATAGATTTTAAATTACTTAATTTATCTACAACTTTCCATTCAGTCCCAATTGCTTTTAACCGTATTAGAATGTATCCACGATAATAAATCTTTTACACCTTCAGCTTCATGGTTGTTGAGATTTATGGTATTCATTTAAATAAGAAACTTTACTTCAACTTGGAATATATTTAAGTACATCAATGTTTCTATTATAAATTGTTTTATTAAAAATTTGATGAGATAATACAGAAATGTCAGATATATATAACAAATTAGAAAAAATAGTTTCAGATAAATATATCTCTAGTGATATTTATGTTCGCCATGCTTATTCGAGAACTGTTGATATTGTTTTACAAGGTGTTCCTGATATAGTAATCCTTCCCAAGGATGCACAAGAAATTTCTGAGATTTTAAAAATAGCAAACCAAGAAAATATCCCTGTTATTCCTAGAGGTGGCGGTGCGGGTGAATTTGGTGGGGCCAAGCCAATTGGGGATAATGGAATTGTTTTGGATACAAAAAGGATGAATAATGTCATAAATTTAGACCAAGAAAATCTTATTGTTACCGTAGAAGCAGGAATTTCATGGGGAAAACTAAACGAATATTTGTCTCAATTTGGGCTTTATACTGGATGCATGGGACCTGGATCAGGAATGGCAGCATCAATTGGTGGAGGTGTTTCCCACCATTCAGTTGGAGGTGGTGGAGGTGCAAAATATGGTGCTTGTACAAATCAAGTAGTTTCAATGGAAGTAGTTTTACCAACAGGAGAAATTGTTAATACTGGCTCTCTCACTAATGTTTTTACTAAATTTCCATTCATCCGGTATGGCAATGGACCAGATTTTACAGGACTATTTTGTGGTGATAATGGAATTTATGGAGTAAAAACCAAAATTTCACTACAAGTATTTCCACGTCCTCCCTTTGCTGCTTATAAGACTTATGCAATGTCTCGAAAGGCAAATGAAGTTTCAGCCCAAATTTTAACAGAAATACGGCAGAAAGGGATTGATGTCTATGATGTTATGTATATAATGGATCTTGTAGTAAGAATTGGTTGTGAACAAGGTTTATTTCCTATGTGGGAAAACTTGAAGAAAAAAAGGGGTGTTGTTTTTTATACTATCGAAGCAAATTCAGAAGAAGAACTAGAACAGAAAATTAAACAATTAGATAAAATATTTTTAAGTAAAAAAGCCGAAGATTTAGGTCCGGAGATTTCAGATGGAAATATTGCCAAATGGCATTATACTGAGCAAGGACATTGGCAATTGTATCATAATTTATGGGGAATGGTTCCTGGATTAGAAGCTATAGTTACAGAATGTTTTGCTCCTATTAACGTATATCCTGCTCTTTTGGCAGATTTAGACCAATGGGATGTTGAACATTCAGAAGATATGCAAAAATTTCTTGATGTGACTGGTTTCAGACCAATAACGGGGAGTGGACCAATTTTATTAGTCGATGGTAATAATGTAGAAGTAACTTCTGGATTTGTCAGTTTTGGAGGGTATTATGATGAAAAAATAAGGGAAGATTTTACTGAACTTAATCTTAAACTATGGAAGTCGATGATAGAAAGAGTAGCAAGACACGGAGTACAATATTATATGCTTGGTGATATAGGTTCGCGACATATGGTGGATATCGGAGCTTATTCAACAGAGTATTATAATTTTATGAAGTCGATAAAACAGGTCCTTGATCCAAACATGATATTATCGAGAGGGAAATTCAATTTCGGAGGGAATAAAAGTGAGTAAGTTAGAGAATTTGAAAAAGCAGTGGAAAGCTATTATGTCTTGTATGAATTGTGGAGATTGTGGATATGCTATAAGACCCGCCGTTGGAAGATATTTAACTTGTCCTATAAAAGAAGCTTTAGGAGAAGAAGCATTTGAAATTTATTTCTCTCGAGGAAGAATGAATGTTCTTAAAAGTATTCTGGAAGGAAAATTAAATTTAAGTAAAGATTTAGCAGAGTTCGTCTATCAATGCTCCGAATGCGGAAATTGCACTGAAGTTTGTCATCAAACCCAAAATGAATATATTGTTTGTAATACTTCAAAATGGATTGATCATGTGGAAGTATGGAACGCCCTAAGAAAAGATCTTGTTGAAGCTGGATTTGCACCACTCGAAAGACATGCTGAATTAATTGAATGCATGAATAATGATGAAATGATGAATCCTTATAGTGAGCATAAATCAAAAAAAATGGAGTGGGTAAAAGAATTTCCAAATATTAAAGATCAAGGCGATACTGCATTTTTTGGTGGTTGTACAATGCCCTTAAGACAAGTTGACACATTGAAAAATATGATGAAAATATTCAAAGTTGCTGGAAAAGATATTGCTATGTCAAAAAATGAGTGGTGTTGTGGTTCAATTGGTTTGCGTATAGGAGATGAAAATTCTGTCTTACAAATACTAAGGCATAATATGAAAGAACTTAAGAATACCAAAGCTAAAATTGTTTTCACTGCATGTGCAGGATGTTATAGAACATTAAAAAAAGATTATCCAGAGTTGTTAGGGGAAAATTTACCGTTTGAAATAAAACATATCACTGAAGTTTTAATTGATATGTTGAAAAATAATAAGATTCCATTTAAAGAAGAAGAAGGTGAGAAGATAAGGGTGACTTACCATGATCCTTGCCATCTCGGACGCCATATGGATTTGTATCAGATCCCTCGTGAACTCATCTCTAAGATTCCAGGAATCGAACTTGTTGAAATGAAAAGAAATCAAAAAAATGCTTGGTGTTGTGGGGCAGGTGGAGGTCTTAAAAGTCAATTTCCAGATCTAGCAATAGAGATTTCAAAAGAAAGAATAAAAGAAGCAATAGAAACAGGAGCTGACATACTAACAACTAGCTGTCCTTTCTGTATAGGAAATTTAAGAGATGCATATCAAGAAATGGGTTCAGATGTCCAAAAAAAAATAAAACTTATTGACATTATAGATTTAATAGCCTCTAAAATTTGAGTGCGTTAAATAAATAACTTAGACAAATTTTTATAAAACTAAAAAGAAATATTCTAAAATGATTATTTTTTTTCTTAATCATGGAAGATTTGAGTATTTATCTACAACCTACTGAATTTCTCGATTTTCATAAGAAGCGTGTTAAAGAGACTGCTATTAAAATAACAAAGGGTCTAAATGAAGATAAAGAAAAAGCTGTTGCGTTATTTTATTGGGTTCAAAACAAAATTAAATACAATATGTTTACTTATTATCCAAAAATTAAAGCAAATCTTAAAGCATCTGTTACTTTACGTAGAATGAACGGTTTTTGCATGTCAAAAGCGACACTTTTATCCACATTTGCTCGTGCAGTTGGTATTCCTGCTCGAATTCACATGGTTGACATTATTAACCATAAGATCTCAAAAAGAGTTGTAGACCTAATGGGCACAAAAGCATTTCATTGTCACGCTTATAGTGAAATTTATTTAAATGGGAAATGGATCAAAGCCACTCCTGTATTTGATAGAGAAACCTCCATTAAAGGTGGATTTCTTCCAATTATTGAGTTCGATGGAGAAAATGATGCATTATTTGCTCCATTTGATGAAGAAGGCAATATATTTGTTGAGTATATTGCTGATTGGGGTTCTTACACCGATGTTCCCATAAATAAAATTGATAAAATTTTTAGTGAAAAATATTCAGAGTGGTATAATGGTGATATTAGCCTTTTTCAAGAGCAATTTAGAATGAAAAAGGAACCATTATCTCTAAATAAATAAAATTAGCTTATAACAATTAAATTTCTCTATTTTTTCTTAAAAAGTAATTACTTACTATTATCCTATTAACTTATTAAGTCTGAATCATATATTTAATTACTAAAATAACATTATCAAAAAATTAAAAAAATGCCAAGAGCAATAATTTTATACGAAATCGACCCATCATTTGGACCCAATATTATTGCAGAATACTATCTAAAACAAGATGATAAAATATCATCAAGTATTTTAAAAGAATTTTCAGAAAAACATGATAAAAAACAATTGATAGAAATAACTATTCGTGAAGGAGACCATCGATATTTTTCAAAGAAAATTAATGCTGAAACATTAGAAAAAAATAATCTATATCTAAGCTTTATTCTACAAGAAGGAGAAGATCTAGTTTCGCTAAAAAGTATTTTTGCTAATGTTGAAGAAACTGTAATTAAAAATTTTGCTGATGATAAAAGTAAGATGAATCAGATTCTGAATAATGCAGTACATTCAATTTTAAGCTTAATGGAGAAATTAAAAGAGCCAAAAATAATAAAAGAAACTATAAATGATAGGACCAAGAATATGCTAGATGATGGAAAACTTTCGGAAGCACGTGAATTAATTGATCTCGGAGAGGAGATTCCTAAAAAACTGGCTGCTGAAGTAAAACTTGCTGGGGACTTATTAAATCAAGAATTCTATAAAAAAGCAAAGAAAAGTTTTTTAAAAGCTGCTGAATTAGCTGAACTTGTGCAAGAAAAAGAGATTGCTTCTTTTTTAAAAAATAAAGGGGAACAAGTTGGCTTTTTTCCTGATTTAATAAAAGAACGTGAAATTCTTTACAAGGAAATTGATAAAATTTTGAACAATCTAGATATAAACCAATTTCATACATATGACAGTTTTGCTGAACCAATTGATAGATTAATAGAAATCTCACTTACGTTTGAGGAACATGATTTAGTTGATAACTTGACACAATTGAAAACTAATACTCAAAGAGCATCAAAATTAGCTATTGAATTAGATGGGATAGATGAAAGAATAAGAGAACTTTTAAAAAAAATTTAAAAAAATAAACTTATTCAATATTTTCTTCATTAGATGGTGTCTCTTCAGGAGGTTGATATTCCCCAATATCCTTAAAAATAATGGTACAAATTTCCCAACCTTTTTCTGTTGGATATTTAAGAGCATTTGCAATTAGTTCTTCCCCAACTACATTATCTAACTCAACTTTATGGATGTCGGGGTTATTTTGTAAAATACTTTCAAATTTAGCGCCACTACTACCGACAGGTACTATAAGCAAAGCTTTATCAATTACTTTTTCATCCATTGCATCCTTCAACCTCTTAGCAGCATAATATCCCGCCACACCAGCGCTTCTATCGAAAGTTTTTATAGAGGGAATCTCTAAACCCCATTTTTTTCCTTCGGCTTCGATTAGTGCAGCTAAAGTCTGTGCCCTTTTTCCAAGTTTAAATTTGAACTCCATTTGTGTTTTGAATTTCTTTCTTTTTTGCTCTCCTACCATATTTATATATTTTAGAGTGGCACCAGCAACAGATTGAGGGTTTACTTCAATAGAATATTCTTCTTCTGCTAAAATATCTTCAATAGTTTTCTTAATAACTTCTCTTGGTTTAGAAAAATCAATCGCTTCTTCTTCCTCTATTTCAGCTTTAGGTTTAGCAGTCGCAACAATATCTGCTCCAACTTTTAACAATTCATCTACTGTCATTTCTTCCATAACTACCTTATCTATAAACCTTCTACAAAGCTTAATAGAATTTCTTGGATTCCCTTTTGTCTTTTCATATATCATTTCGATTAATTTTTCATTTAATGGGAATAATGGATACAAGGGAGGATTTAAGTTATTATCTTCCCAAAATACTTCCATAGATTTTGAGAAATAGATTTTGAGATCATTTAAGCTAAATGGCTTTAATTCTTGCTCTGGTTCCATCCGTGATCTTAATGGGGCATCTGCAATTTCAATAATTCTTGGCCATATTTCCTTCAATACTGCAATAATTATAACTAATCCTTTAACTTCATTATATAGTCTTTTTAGAATCTCAAGAAATTTCATTTCTGCAGCTTCACCCAACATCCTATATGGGCTTTCTAACTCATCAAAATATAGGATAAGCACACTATCTAAATTCTCTGTAATTATTTTAATCATTGCTAGGCAAACATCATCTTCTTCGAGTACACTATTAATTCCAATTTCGCTTAATTCTTCATCTTCTAAATCTTCTCCAAGAAGCCATCGTTCAGCAAGTGGTTTTTTGTTTTTATCTAATTGATAAGTTACTAAAGCTTTAACACAATCCGCAAATACTCCAGGGAACTCTCTGATGCCTAATTGAATGACTTCATCTAATTTAGGTTTTTGGAAAATACCCTTTTTGCTTCCACCCCATTTTTTGACTAATTTGTCAGAAACAATATCAATTAATTCTGCTCCAAGTTCTTCAATAATACATGTATAAACGTGGAGTAAAACACGAATGCTTGCTGGAGGACTTGGAACATATACTATAGTCCAATCAGCAGAGGTTGCAAATTTGCTAGCATCCACTTCTTCTAATTCTTCTGTATCTTCTAATCTTCTTCTATTTTCACGTTCTTTATCCTTGAATGAATGATAAGCATGTGTTTTTCCAGTTCCTGCTGAACCTAAAATTGGAATTAATCTGCTAGATCTATCTCTAGAAGTTTGTTGTACAAGTCTATACACTTCTCGATCTATGAAAGCACGTGGTCTAGCAACATCAATAGGGTCTGCAATATCTCCACGTGAGACAAAATTGGAAAATGGCATAATTGGTGCTTCTTGCAGAACCTCAATATACATTTGCTTATCTTCTTCGTTTAAATCAGAATACAATTAAAGTCCTCTCTAACTTTTAATTTTTAATAACTTAATTTATATGTAGAATAAATTTATTAATCCATACAAATTTTTCTAGATTATAAGCTAATTAGTTTTTAGCTATTATAATATTTAATTAAAAATTTTGCTTATTAAATTTAATTGATAATTAATAATTCATTTTTATGATGAAGAGGGATTAACTTGCCGAAAAAAAATAGAGATGATGAAGAAGACGAGGATGAGGATGAGGAAAAAAGAGAACCTTTTGATTTTTCGAAATTTTTTCAAGACCCAAACAAGTTTTTTAGTGATCCTAATAAATTTTTAATAGATCCAACAAGATTATTTAGATCTAAAGATTTTCAACGTCTTTTTAGAGATATTTTTGAAAAAATTGCAGATAATTTACCTCCTGAGTTTCAAAATCTCTCACCAGAAGATATTATGAAAGAATTTACTAAAAATAAGGGTAAATTCGGTTTTCCAATAATGTATGGATTTAACATCAATATTGGTCCTGATGGTAAACCAATTATTGATTCTTTTGGAAATCTTAAGGCAAAACCATATTCTGGAGAACCAGAAGTTAAAAAAGTTAGAGAACCTTTGACAGAAGTAAATGAACAAGGTGATCAGATAATAGTTATTTGTGAAATGCCTGGCGTTACGAAAGAGGAGATTGAACTAAAAGCTTCTAGAGATTCATTAACAATATCAACAAAATTAGGTGGCAAAAGTAAAAGTTACTATAAAGAAGTTAAATTACCATCAACAATCAATTCAGATTATGCACGAGCGAGATATACGAATGGTATTTTAGAAGTAAAACTTAAAAAAATTGATGAAAAACAAACAGATATTAAAATAGACTAGTCTTTACTCTTTTTGCATATTTTTTATTGGTAATTTTTGATTTTTATTAGTAATTTTTGTACAAAACTTTATTAATCTCAATAGCACATAAAATTTTAATCAATTTAATTTGGTTAAAAATATGTCTGAAAAAACAGATTATTTATCAAAAAGAGCTTTAATGATTATTGGAATTACTGCTTTAGCTATCTTATTAGTGGGATTAATTCTATATTTCACTGGGTTTAACGAGGCTTTCTATAGTACTAGCTCTACTGTTAGATCAATCTTCAAAGCAATATCTTATCTTGGTGAACCAATTGTCTTTTTAATATTAGTAGTTCTCTTATATCTGGCTTATAACAAGAAATATGCAAAAAATTTACTCCTGACTTTATTATTCTCACATTACCTCAATGAAGTTCTTAAGGCCATATTTCAAGATCCGAGACCAGCTCCTAATATTGACCCAGCAGAAGATTATGGGGTGATTGAAGCATCTTATGGATTTCCATCTGGACATAGTCAAAATGCTATTGCTTTTTGGGGTTATTTAGGTAAAGAATTTAAGGATAAGTATAAGTCTAAACAAATTCCTATTATTCCAGTAATTTTATCTGTAGTAATCTTTCTAATAGCCATTTCAAGGATAATAATTGGTGTACATGATTTACAAGATATTATTGGTGGTTTACTCATAGGCATGGGGGTATTGTTAACATTTATCTATTTAGAACCAACTCTATCCAATCTGTATAATAAAATTAACTTCGTTGGTAAGATAATAATAATTGTGATTATATCGCTTGTACTATTTCTCGTTGGAACTTTCTTGTATCCCTACGCAGGAACACAATTAGCTTTAACACCAGTGCCAATATACCCTGATTCAGGGGCATTCGGTGTGGTTGGAGGCGTTACATTAGGATTTGGTTTAGGGTACACTTTAGAACACCAATATGTTAAATATGATCCTTCTCAATTGAATACCAAAAAGAAAATCTTAAATATAATAATTGGATTAGTAATTGCACTCCTTGTCTTCATTCCTCTTGAATATTTGTTAGAAATTAATAGTGTATTCTATAGATTTGCTCGATACGCAATTAT